>JAFGSU010000389.1 GCA_016934435.1 Candidatus Zhuqueibacterota bacterium
ATGATGCAAAATGCCGGTTCCACAAACAATATCAAATGTATTGTTCGGATAGTCCATTTTTTCGGCATCCATGATCAAAAATTCTATGTCAGATATGCATTTTTTTTGCGCTTGTTCCCTGGAGTATTGAATGGCAACCGGTGAAATATCGATGCCGGTGACCTTTGCACCATGTTGAGCTAATAACAGCGCATAGCTGCCTTCGCCACAACCATATTCCAAAACTCTTTTCCCTTTACATCGCGCTAATAGAAAATTTTTGTAAAATGCCCGGCTGCTTCGAGTGACCGAGTAGAATTTGCTCACGCGATCGCGCACATTGCTTGTATAAACATGGTCGTGGAATACTCGCTCTTTTTCCTTTGCTTCCATATAGCCTCCCCTTAGGTAGGAGTCGTGAACATTGAATCACATGGGAGATAACATCAACGATCCAAAATCTCCCGCACTTTCCGCGCCAGGGCATCGACGGTGAAGGGTTTTTGCAAAAGCGCCTTCTGAATGTTCTCTCCGCCCGCCTTTGTCTGCAACTCGGCGGCATTGCTGTAGCCGGAAATGTACAGCACTTTCATTTTCGGCCTAAATTTCTTCAGTCGCGCGCTCAGTTCCGGGCCGGTGATATCCGGCAGCATCATATCGGTGATCAAAAGGTCGATGTCTTTATGAAACTTTTCGCACATCAGCCGGGCGTCGTCGCCGTGCTGCGCGTCCAGAACGTGATAGCCCTGCATCTGCAGCAGTCGCAGGGTGATGCGGCGTACCTCCGGTTCGTCCTCTACAACTAAAACAGTCTCGGAACCCCGGGGTAATATTTCCACATCTTCATTCGTACCTTCGATGTCGATAGGAGCGGTCGTTTCGGGAAAGTGTATTTTGAACAAGGTGCCCTTATGCAGCTCGCTCTGGAAATCGATGAACCCGTTACAGCGCCGCACATAATTTTGCACGGTAGCCAGCCCCAGGCCGGTGCCGTGCAGTTTGGTGGTGAAAAACGGCGTGAACAGTTTTTTCTTTACTGATTCACTCATGCCCGTCCCGGAATCGTGAATGATGAGCATGACATAATTGCCGGGCGGCATGTCAACGAATGGGGTTTGCATCGGTTTTTTATAGGTCATTTTTTTCGTTTCGATCAGCAATCGGCCGCCCTTGGGCATGGCATCGCGGGCGTTGACGGCAAGGTTGACGATGATCTGTTCGATCTCGGCGGCATCGGCCGATATATGAACCGGCTCCGGCTGCTGGTGCACCATCAACTCGATGTTTTCTCGTAAAATTCGTTGCAGCATGGTGGCCATATCCGCGACCAGGGCGTTGAGATCGAATACGGTATGCTTGATGGGCATGCGGCGGCTGAATCCGAGCAACTGTTTGGAAAGAGTAGCGCCGCGGTCGCAGGTTTTGAGTATCTGTTCCACGTAGGCATTCGCCGGATCATCGGTTTTCAAGGCTATCGATAGCAACTCGCAGTAGCCGTTGATGACGGTGAGTAAATTGTTGAAATCGTGCACGACACCGCCGGCCAGCCGGCCGAAGGCAGCTAATTTTTCAAGCTGGTCGAGGGGTTTTGCGAACGTTTGCTCGTTGCGCAGTTGCTGCTGTGCGGTACTGGTCGGTTTTCCCAGCGCTTCGCGCACAGCCTCGGGCAGCCGGAAGAGATGGATGTTGGAGATATAATCAAAAGCCCCGGCTTTGAGGCATTCGACGGCGGATTCACTGTCGCCGTTGTTGGTCATGACGATGCAGGGGATCTCTGCATTGTTATTTTCAAGCGCTGATAATACCTCCCGGGCGCTGAAATTGGGCAGGAAATAATTGGCAATGATCAGGTCGGGCTTCTGTTCCAGGGCCAGAGAGAATTCTTTGGCGTTGGACACGCGCTGCCACGACTGCAGCATTTTTGCCTGCTTCAACTGCCGGGCAATGGTGTCCGCCTGTTTTTCATCTTTATCGACGATGATGATTCGCAGGCCCGCTTTCATTCACATCCTCTTCCCATTATTGGGCCGGCCTGAATTGAGTGTAAATGCCGGCTCGATTGCGCGCAATTATATTACAAAAGGTCTATAGTTTAAATATGAAATAAAAAAAGCAAATTTCAAAATAAAAAAAAGCCGGATTTTCATCCGGCTTGATGTCAACGAATCGTCTCGGAATCCGAGACGTTAGCCGGTTCCTCCGTGTCGGATGGCTCCAAAAACAGGATATAAATCAGCAGCATTATCATCCCAATGGTGACGGAAATATCGGCCACGTTGAATATTGGCCAGCGATCCATATCAAATCCGGGAAAATCGACAAAGAGAAAATGAAACGCTGGAATATGAATATCAAAAAATTCAAAATCCAGAAAATCCACCACCCGGCCGCGGGTAATCCGATCGAAAAGATTCCCGATGGCGCCGCCGAGGATGAGGATCATGGCATATCGCGGCCAGGCCTGGTCTCCCTTTAATCTGAGAAGATAAACGAGAATCACCAGGCTGGCGACGACGGCAAATAGGGTAAAAAAGAGCTGATTGCTCACCTGAATGCCAAACGCCATGCCGCGATTTTCCACATAGGTCAGGCGAAAAAAATCACCTAATATCCTGACACGGTCAAGCAATTGCATGTTCTGTCGGATAATCCATTTCGTCAGCTGATCCAGGGAAAAAATAAAAAGAGCAACCCAGAGAATGCGATAGGATCTCATAGGCTATCTTTTTAGTTTTTCTTCTTTGGATTTGCACTCGATACAGAGACGCGCGTGCGGTACTGCCTCCAGACGCTCGGGGCTGATCTCTTTGCCGCATTGCACACAGGTGCCGAATTCTCCCCTCTCAAGCCGTTCCAGCGCCAGATTGAGATGATAGAGAAGATTGCCCTCACGTGATGCGAAAAAATACTGTTGTTCCCGATCCATCGTATCCGTGCCCTGGTCAGCCATGTGAAAGGCATAGGCAGAATGATCGCCCGAAACGTCTTTCATTGACGTGTTGAGACCACTGGATTTTAAATGGTCTAACTCTCTCAATAAAATTTCGCGTTTATCCAGGATTATTTTTTTATAATGTTCGAGTTGGTCCTTTGTCATTAGTGTCCTCCGGGTACAGATATATATGATTTAAACAACTATCTTGGCGATGCCGACAACCAAATTTTCTTGTTCGATTTTCCCTTCTTTGATAAAAGTTCCGCCCTTGTCACCGAGATGCAAGGATTCACATAACGTTTCATTTTTAATATAACTGGATTGTTTATTCACGGCTTCCATCATTTTTTCCGATGTCTGAAGCCAGATTTCTATCCGGTCGGTCACTTCATAGCCCGCTTCTTTACGCATGTTCTGCACGCGGTTGACAAACTCTCGCGCCAGGCCTTCATATCGCAGGGCTTCGGAAATATTCAAATCAAGAGCTACGGTGAGGTCTCCCTCAACCGCTGCCACCATTCCCGGTTTGTTCTCGGTTATAATGCCCAAGTCTTCAGGTGTGATGTGCATTTCGTGTCCATCGATCACCAGTATCTTGTTGCCGTGTTCTTTCAGGCTGAGGATATCAGCATCGCTGAAGGCGCGGATGGCATCCGCGGCTTTATTTACGTTCTTGCCGAATTTGGGGCCGAGGTTTTTAAAATTCGGTTCCGCTTTGAGCGTGATCAACGCTTTCTGGCCCGAAACAAATTTGATTTCCTTGACGTTCAGTTCATCGAGTACCAGTTGCGACATGGATTGGATCATCTGTCGATGTTTCTCGCTGCGGGCGAGGATGGTGATAGAGGCCAAAGGCTGTCGCACCTTGATGCTCGCTTCATTGCGCAACGATCTGCCGAGAAAGACGATTCGGCGCACCAGATCCATCCGGGTCTCCAGCGCTTCGTCGTTCAAGTCGATGGGACCGGTGTTTACCAGAGGATAGGTCTCAAGATGAACACTTTTTACTGCATCGGCCTGATCAGCGACGAGATTTTTATAAATTTCTTCTGAAATGAACGGCGCCATGGGAGCCATCAATTTGCTGACGGTGAGCAGACATTCATATAATGTTTGGTAGGCAGCTAACTTGTCGTCGCCCATTTCCGATTTCCAGAAACGTCGGCGCGAGCGTCGCACATACCAGTTGGACAGATCATCGATGACAAACGTGGCGATGCTGCGCGTGGCCTTGGTAATATCATAGCGGGCCAGATTGTCGTTGACCTGTTTGGTTAGACTGTAAAGACACGAGCTCAACCAGCGATCCAGTTCGGAACGTTTCTCTATGGGAATGCGTTTTGCAGCGTTGTAAACAAAGCGATCAATATTTGCATAAAGAACAAAAAAGGAATAGGTGTTGGCCAGTGTGCCGAGAAATTTACGGGTGACCTCGCGTACCCCTTCGGGATCGAATCGGGTCGGCACCCATGGCGGGCTGACCGTGAGCAGATACCACCTCAGGGCATCGGCGCCCTGGGCGTCGAGGAATTCAAATGGATCCACGGCATTGCCGCGGGACTTGGACATTTTTTGGCCTTCCTTGTCCAGTATCATTTCCAGCGATACGCAGGTTTTGTATGCGGGTTGATCGAAGAGAAAGGCGCCTATGACCAGCAACGAATAGAACCATCCGCGCGTCTGGTCGACTCCCTCGGAAATAAAATCGGCCGGGAAATTCTTGGCGAATTTTTCCTTGTTTTCGAAGGGATAGTGCCATTGCGCATAGGGCATGCTGCCGGAATCAAACCAGCAGTCGATGACTTCGGGCACCCGTCGCATGGTGCCATTGCATTTTTCACATTTAAGCAGCACTTCATCGATGTGCGGTTTGTGCAAATCCAGATCGTCGGCAACCGGCGCTGTGGCCTTGGTTTTCAATTCTACGACTCCGCCGATACAATCCTGGTGGTCGCAGGCATCACATTGCCAGATGGGCAACGGGGTGCCCCAGAAGCGGTCGCGCGACAGCGCCCAATCGATATTGTTTTCCAGCCACTCGCCGAACCGGCCCTCGCCCACTTCACGGGGATACCAGTTAATTTTATTATTGTTGGCGATTAATCTATCTTTAAACGCCGTTGTTTTGATATACCACGATTTACGCGCATAATAAAGCAATGGCGATTTGCAGCGCCAGCAATGCGGATAACTGTGTTCGATCGCTTCCACTGCATATAATATTTCACGGCTTTTCAGCTCCTGGATGATGGAGCGATCAGCATCTTTGACGAATTGCCCGGC
>JAFGSU010000390.1 GCA_016934435.1 Candidatus Zhuqueibacterota bacterium
GTTGGATGGCAAGAGAGTTAGGTACGACAGAAGCATCGATCCTTTTCGGACTGCAGCTATTCATGCGGCCCGGTGTGGCGCCGGCCGTATCGATGCACGAACACCAATTGTTCGGATCATTGCTATCCTCTTCCCATCGCACGCGCTCCAGCGAAACGAATCGCGCCCCACCCCAGCTGGAGGTGTACGCAACACTATCAATGCAATGATCCTGCGGGGATAATAAAACGATCTGATCCCCACTATTATTCATCTCCGGCAGCCCTTCTAAGATAATAGGCACCATCTCAGGATTCCCTGGATCAGAAAATAATTGATTGCTTAACACTAAAAAATCGCCGGGCGATATCTTGAATGCATTTTCTTCAATAACCACTGTTTTACGGGCATCCTTGATTTTGCATCCGGCCAGATCGATAGTGACGGTTGATGGATTATATATTTCGATCCACTCCTGCTGCTTTTCTTCGGTATTATAGAATAGTTCATTAATGACCAATGCGCCGGTTCGGTAAGGGACTCTGATATCCAGCTCCACCGAATTATTCATCGGGTATACGTCTTCCTCCGAATACAACTCAAAATAATAGCGATATAGTTTTGGTTCACAAGGTTCTGAATCAAATGAAAAAAGCATGGAATCCATCGGCGCAATAGATTGGACCATATCGACCATTTTTATCAAAGTAGTATCGGGTATCGACTGATTGGTTGAAATGATATACCATCCGATTTTGCCCGAGCTCAATACCTGTGTGCCGTAATTATGCACCCAGAGGTCAAAATGGATGGGGCATTCCATCTGCCCGGTCTCAGGAGTAATATTAAGCGATAAAGGCCGCAACGCTGCATCAGCATAGGGCGCCTCGATGCTGTTTCGTGCCCCCGGTGTTGCTCCCGACGGATGGATACAATAATCCCAGATATGGTTTGTACCTGAACGTTCAATAGATACACCCGGCCGCGTAGTCGATTGCCATGTCAATGTGTCCACAATCTCACCCGATGCGTTCAACAAAGTCAGGGAAAACGGCGTTTGCCATACCGACGGCCAGTGGCAATCCTTAATAATGATCGGACAAGGCGGCTGCCAGTAACGATCCTGCAAATTCGGTGCAACACTGATCAACATAAAATGCCCCGGCTGCAACTGGAGCGAAGGATCATCGAGTATGATTCTTTCCCCGGCTTCTGAACACAGTAACTGATAGCCGGTCAATTCAACCTGCACACTATCTGCATTGTATATTTCTATCCACCAACCATATCCCGGGTCGGGTTCGGGCAGACATTCATTCAACCACACCCGAGGAGGCGGCCCGGATACCTGAACGATCATTTCAACGGAATTATTGTTGATGTTCTGATCCAACGGATAATATAGGAACAACCACACCGTATGATCACCCGGCGGCAGTGGCCCCAGCATACATCTGCACTGCAGGGAATCGAGCGGCTGAATCGGTTGCGGTTCTGGCATAACAACCCGGAGCGATTCAGCCGCCTGTGGTTCGCCATCCCGGTTCATATCCCAAAAGATGGATATGCGAAAATTCAGGGCCTGACGCAGTCCGAGATTATAGATCCAGAATATTGCGCTCACAGAATCCGCCGGGTCTGAAGAAACAGGCTTGATCCGGCACGTGCTTTCTTTCAAGGCCAGATCGTACTCGTAAGGCGAAACGGAATTGGGAGCCCCGGGGGTGCCATCTACAACCAGACTATGGCTCCAGTTATCCGGTTGATCGCCGCCGGTTAAGAGAATTTTTTCTTCAGAAATGCCGTCCTCGTTGGGAATGCTGTAAGCATAGGATGAAATCAATGCAGAATCGGGCGTAAAAATAGAGACGGTCTCGCTGCGTGTATTATTGAGACCATAACTTCCCAGTGTGGATTTGTCGATGGTGAGTCTGAGAGCTTCTGCGGGAATATTGACATCGTAATAGCCGCTGTGCAGATAGTAATTGGGCACAAAAATGACGGCGAACGTCCCGGGCTGTAATTGTGTACCCTGCTGGTAATCCCGGATTTGATTATAGCCGCCGCCGTCCGACAGCAGCCATCCTTGCAAATCGATGGTGTCCGTCTCGGATGTGTTATAAATTTCTATGAATTCATCATAGCGTTCATTGCCGATCGGATTGAACATAATTTCCGAAAGGACAATTTGTGGGAATGAACGCCCCGCCCAAAGCATAACGACCGACTCCAGGAGGATGCCCCAGATCCATTTGCAATCCATGCACTGCTCCTGGTAAGAGAGTCGATCCCGACAGTCGGAGTATTCCGCTGTTTTGCGGATTAAGCTCCGCTCTGTGTCCTGAAAACAAGGAGTTATTTATTAGGATGGTAACGAAAATGCAGAAAAAAATCAAGGGTCAAAATCACAACAAGACCGTTTGACTGCGTTCGGACCCGACGGAGATGATAGAGATGGGTATGCCGGTAATTTCGCGGATGCGCTGAATATATTTTTGAGCATTTGCGGGCAAATCGGACAACGACTTTGCTTCTCGCGTACTCGACATCCAGCCGGGATGTGTTTCATAAACAGGCTGCAATTGCTCTTGAATCCAGAGTTCTGCCGGGTAATGATCAAAAACTTTATCGCCATATTTATAGGCGGTACAGATTTTGATTTCAGGCAAAGTATCGAGCACGTCGAGTTTGGTTATGGCGAGGGAGGTTAAGCCATTTACCTGCACGGCCAATCGCACCACAACGGCATCAAACCAGCCGCATCGTCTGGGCCTTCCGGTGGTGGCGCCATATTCGCCACCGAGTTGGCGCATTTTATCGCCAAACGCCTGCTCGAATTCGGTCGGGAACGGCCCCATGCCTACCCGGGTTGTATAAGCCTTGGCGATTCCAAGGACCTGATCGATGCGCGTCGGCCCGATACCCAATCCGGTACATGCACCGCCGGCGATAGGGTTGGATGAGGTCACAAAGGGATAGGTGCCAAAATCAACGTCCAGCATGGTGCCCTGCGCACCCTCAATAAGGATTTCCTCGCCCGAATCGATGGCGCGATTAATGAAATTGGATATATCCTTGACGTAGGGATCTATGCGCTTATCAAATTCTATGTAATCCTGGATAATTTTCTCGGTATCGAGCTTTTCGGAATCATAAATACGTTGCAGCAATTTATTCTTGTATTCAATATTGCTTAACAGTTTTTCACGCAACGTCTGCCGATCCAACAAATCAACGATGCGGATACCGCAGCGGTCATATTTATCGACATAAGCGGGACCTATGCCGCGCCCGGTAGTGCCGATTTTTAACGCTCCCTGAGCCTGTTCCCGCATGGCATCCAGAGATTTATGGTAGGGCATGATCAGGTGAGCCCGATGGCTGATAAATAATCGTCCGGCCACGTTGATATTTTTTCCGGCGAGGAATTCAATCTCTTCCATCAATACTACCGGGTCAATGACAACGCCATTACCGATGACACAACGGGTGTGAGGATGCAATATCCCGGATGGAATCTGATGAAGAATGATTTCTTCATCTTCAACCACGACCGTATGACCGGCGTTAGGTCCTCCCTGATAACGCGCTACGACATGAGCCCTGGCGCTCAAGATGTCGACAATTTTGCCTTTGCCCTCATCTCCCCATTGAGCGCCAACGATAATGGTAACCGACATAACGATCCTTATACACTGAAAACTCCGGACAAAAGTGTGCCCGGAGCTTGATGAAGCCATAAAAAGTTAGTTCTTTGACGCAAAGCTATCAATGGCATCCTGCGAAGATGCATGGATTTCGAATACCGACAGAAGCTTGGTGATTGAAAAAAGGTTTTTGATCTTGTCAGATAATCCGGACAATTTTAAATCACCGCCATTTTGACGCATGGTTTGTAAGCCGCTTATCAATGTGCCCAATCCGGAGCTGTTCATCCAATTCACATGAGTCAAATCGATTACAACCTGCTTCTGACCTGCTTCCAGCAAGTCGTGCAACAGGTCAATGAGCATGGATGACTCTGCGGCTCCAACGATATCGCCCTGCATTTCCAATACAGTAGCAGATCCCAACTTTTTTTGCCGAATCTCCATACCGCTCTCCTACAATACCTCGGTAGAATTGACTAGCGGGCCGCGCGCGCAGCCGTTCTTTTACTTTTTCGTTTTTCCTGCCACAGTTGCCAATCCAGCGCGATCACACTCGCTACGTAAACGGAAGAATAGGTTCCAAAAAGTGTACCGATAAACAATGCAAAGGAAAAACCGTGAATCACTTCACCCCCCATGAAAAAAAGCACCAGCAAAACAACCAGAGTCGACACACCGGTCAATAAGGTTCGACTGAGGGTTTGATTGACGCTGATGTTCATGACATTGGTGAGGTTTTCGCGACGAATAACTTTCAGATTCTCGCGAATACGATCATAGACTACGATGGTATCGTTGATGGAATAACCGACAATGGTCAAAAAAGCGGCCAGGACGGTCAAAGAAAACTCCATACCGACAATGGTAAAAATACCCAGAGTAGCGATAACATCATGGAACAATGCGATGATGGCGCCAACAGCGAATTTGAACTCAAATCTCCAGCTGATGTAAATCAGCAATCCGATGAGGGCGATTACAACAGAGTACAAAGCGGCACGCCGAAGTTCACCGCCAATTTTCGGTCCAATTTGGGTCACCGATAATATTTCATATCCGTGTTGGCCGAACAGTTTGGTTAATTCGGTTTGAATGATATCAGCCGTTTGTACGCCTTCCGCCATCTGTCCGATCCGGATCAAATAAGTGTTTTCGGACTGTTCACCAATGCGCTTGATCTCCGCATCCCCGAAACCGACGTCGGAAATGGCATCGCGAATTTGTGCGGGTGTTACCACAGTCGAAAATCTTATTTCCATCGAAGTGCCGCCGGTAAAGTCGGTGCCGTAGTTCGGGCCGCCATTGATGATGATGTAAGCGATGCCGACAATAATCACAACAGCCGAAAAAACATACGTAAATTTGCGCGCACCGATAAAGTTAATATTCGTTTGACGAAAAAATTCCATAGTCAATCTTTCTCCCAGTGTAAAAAATCTAGTCCGTTGAAACCCTTAGATATAAAGTTTTTTGATTGCGAAACGGCTGGTAGCGATGTCCAGAATCATACGAGTGACAAATATGGCCGTGAACATACTCACCAGGATTCCGATACATAAGGTCACCGCAAATCCGCGAACCGGACCTGTGCCAAAACTGTAAAGCACTACGCCGGTTATGAGCGTGGTTACATTGGAATCAAGGATGGTGACAAAAGCGCGACTGTATCCCGTATCGATAGCTGCACGGATGGTTTTACCGCCGCGCAACTCTTCGCGGATTCTTTCATTAATTAGAACATTCGAATCAATAGCCATGGCCACACTCAGGATAAAACCCGCAATTCCCGGCAAAGTAAGTGTAAATTGGAAACTGGCCATAATGGCCATAACAAATAATCCATTTAATATCAGGGCAAAGTCTGCTATAAAGCCGACCAGATTATAATATAAGACGACAAATATCATGACGATGATGATGCCGATGAGCGCGGATTTTTGTCCTTTTTCGATAGAATCCTGACCCAAAGAAGGTCCAACGGTGTTTTCCGCCATCACCTTCACCGGGGCTGGTAAGGCGCCGGCACGCAGCACCAGGGCGAGGTCCTTGGCTTCGTCCATGCTTCCCATACCGTCGATGCGGGCACTACCGGTTGGTATCTTTTCTTTTATATTCGGGGCGGATGCGACGCGACCATCAAGAACGATCGCCAACTGTTTCCCGACATTCATACCGGTAACGCGCGCAAAGGTCTTGGTGCCCTCACTGTTCAATTCCATATGCACTTCGGCCTGTCCCGCTCTCAAGCTGGATGACCCGGCGTCAATCTGTACATCCGCATTGGTCAATGCAGAACCCAATAATTCCGCTTCCTTCTTGACCAGATAAAGACGCTGAAACTCTGTGTCAGCCATGCCCACCGGTTTGGTCGCCCACAAGAATTGCACATCCGGAGGGATAACTTGCTGTACCTCCGGCAATTGCAGCGCTCGCTGCACTGCGCGAACGTTTTGCATGGGTACGGAAACCACATCCGCATATCTGCCGGGCAAGCCACGCAGCAGGGAGGTGAACGGTTTTTCCTCAAAGGTCTTTTGATCGACGAGGATCGAAGTATCTTCTTCCGCCGTAGCCTGGTCCGGCTCTTGCTCGCCGAACAGGTCGCTTAACGTTAGTTCCTTTTCCTCCACTTTTTCACCGGTTTCCAGTTCCGTTGTATCCGCGCTCGCAGTTCGGTCAACGTCACCGCCTCTGCGCATGGACCGCATAACGCGGTCTATATCATTCAGAACAGACCATATAATTTCGGGTTCCTTCACCAATTTAAATTCGAGTAATGCGGTGGTGCCGATGACGTTCTTTGCACGCTGAATGTTTTTAATACCGGGTAATTCGATAATAATGCGGGAACTTCCTTCCTTTTGAATGGAAGGCTCTGAGACGCCGAATTGATCAACCCGATTACGCAATACTTCCAGAGTACGATTCACGGCATCCTCGGCTTGCTGGCCGAGATCGTCAATGATTTCGTCATCCGATTGTCCCCGGCGACCAAAATAGCGATTGAGCTTGATATCGCGCGCGTTAAAATTATTTTGCAGAGCGACAAAATAATCAAGCCCACGAACCTCATAGTCTCTCTTGGTAGCCTGCAGAATATCTTCCAGTCGAGAATCCTTGTTTTTTGCCGCCTCATCCAGAAACCTGTTCAGATCGACTTCGTAGACCAGATACGTGCCGCCCTGTAAATCGAGACCACGACGAATGGCCCGTCCCTCCACGCTGGTAATCTCGGCATTTAATTTGAGCAGTTCATCAGAAAGCCGCAAAGCTTCTTCTAATTTATCTTCAGGCGTTATTTTTCGCACTTCCGATTCCAGTTCACCACTGGTGACGCCGACCTCAATTTCGGTGCGCGTCAATCCCGATAACACATTGATCTTGCGAATGAGGCTGGCCTCTCGACTCTGCAAACCACTCAACTTGAAGGTGGGGATCAGAGAAACAGCAGCAGCCACAATCAGGATCAAAACAAATAAAATTTTCAAAGTTAAGGAACGTTGCATGAAATGAAAACCTCCTGAGATATCATTCATATCGCTTCGGCGTTGCTAAATTAATTCGGCAACCCTTTGAATAATATATGATCGATTCAGATCGCCGGTCAACACCAAATATAAAATTTCTTTTAACTATATCCTATAAATATAATTTCTTTCTATTTAAAATGCAAATGAAAATAACATCGAACCAGAGTTCCGGGATTAGAAGGTTCCCCTTTGCGGGCGGCGCCTTACCCGTTCTTTGCGCAGAGGTTGTCAAAAAAGTAATTAAAGAATTAATATTTGTGTGGTCCACCTTCCAGGTGGGCTACACTTAATCGCAATGGAAATAGGGTCTTACCCTCACCATGTCCCTCGCCCGTTTGCTGGAGATGGAACTGGATTTTTGATATTTTCTGGATTTTTTTGACAACCTCAATTTATCCTTCACCCCCCGAAATCTATACCCGTCCTCAAACATGTACGTGTTTCTTAAAATTGCTGTGCTTACCCTTACGACTATGCAACGGTTCTGGCAATTGCGTCCGGCTTAGGCGCCACCTGTTTTCGGCAAGAGTTGGCGTACGGTATCGATGATCGTGCCGTCGCGGAACTCTATGAGGGCCACGATGCGATCGGTAAAATCCGGTTTTGCCGGAACACCGGTCATGTCTATAGCGACATCATGCAATTCTTCGATGGATTTGATCGGAAGTCGACTGCTCTGCAATCGATCGAGCAAATCTTGTCGGCGCGGATTGATGGCAATGCCTCTTTCGGTTACAACAACATCTATCATTTCGCCGGGTGCAGTTACGGTTGTCACCCGGTCCACTACAATGGGGAGACGATTCCGCACCAGGGGGGCCGTGATCATGGTTACATGGGCATCTGCGGCGTCGGTAAACCCGCCAATACCGTGCAATAACCAGCCATCGGAATGTGTATTGACATTGACGTTAAAATCAAGATCAATTTCCGTAGCGCCCAAAACCGATACTTTGAGTATTTGCGCAAAACACCCTTTGGTGTGATAATTGTAGGACACGAATGGATTGGTTTCAATATGATGCGGATTATCTCGCAAGGAACGGATGCCTTCAAGATCAAAACTCTGGCCATCAAGTATATACCGCGCGAGTCCATTTTCTAACAGTTCCACCATAAATTGCGTCGATCCACCACGCACAAAATCGGCTACCACACCCGCTTCATGCATGAGGTCGCCCATAAATTTGACAAAAGCGAGCGAAACCCCACCCGCGCCGGCCTGAAAAGAAAAATTGGGCTCTTGCATGATACCCGAATCTTTAATCAATTGCGCCGCATATTCGGCAATGAGCAGACGGGTCGGGCTGCGTGTGATCTGAGTCGTGCCGGAAACAATCTGCGAAGGATCGCCGAGCGAATCGATGACGACGACATGGTCCACATTACCCCCTTCAATACTCCACGGGTAACAGGGAAACGGAACCAGGTGATCGGTGACCACGACCACTCGGTCGGCATATAATGAATCCGCAAGCGCAAAACCCAGAGGGCCGCAGGCCGATTTGCCATAGAGTCCATTGGCATTGCCGTGTTGGTCGGCGCAGGGAGCGGCGATAAAGGCCACATCGATATGCAGATCTCCATCCTGAATAGCCCGGTAACGCCCGCCGTGAGAACGTAATATCGCGGTTTTTTTCATTTTCCCCAATGAACAAACCTGACCTACCGGACCGTTCATGGAGCCTTCGATATGCGAGATTACACCGCTATTGATATACTCAACCAACTTGCCGTGCGTCGGGAATAAAGCGGAGGGAGCTAACACGAGATTTTTTAGACCTCGGGCAGCCAGTTTCTCAACAACCCTATTCACCAACAAATCACCATTGCGCAAGTGATGATGAAATGATATGGTCATGCCGTCCTTTATCTCACACGCATCGATAGCCGCGTCTAAATCCTTTAAGACTTTGTGATTGAATTTGCTGGCGGCGGGAATCAAACCGCCATATTTTAAACCGCCCCCTGAATCGGCATGCATGCCGCGAAACGGTTTTAATTTTTTCCCATCCATCTCTTTGGGTATCAACCTACCCACGGCATTTTTTATCAAATCCATAGGATTTATTCCTTTTGACATTCTTCCGCCTGATTCCGCGCTGGCATTAAACTCATTACGATCCCGTCGCCAACCACTCATTGTCCATCCCTGATCAATCCATAGGCTTTAGCGCGCGCCAGGATTTTCTGGGCGCGAGCAACCACCGGCGCGTCAATCATCTTTGTTCCCAGCGATACAACGCCGGAGCCTCGCGCTTCCGCCTCGTGCAACGCCTGAATGATTTGCTGCGCCTTTTCGATCTGTTCCGATGTCGGACAAAACGTCTTATGAATCGGTTTGATTTGGGCCGGATGAATGACGCCTTTGCCGTCAAATCCCAGGGCCTTGGCTTCTTGTGTGCTGGCAACCAGACCCTCCATATCTTGCACATCGGAAAATACCGTATCGATGGCCTGCAA
>JAFGSU010000391.1 GCA_016934435.1 Candidatus Zhuqueibacterota bacterium
GCACGACCGATTACGATTCGATGTATTTTGCCACCTATATGGATTTTCGCATCGGCGGCGAGGACGATGATTGCGCCGGATACAACAGTCTGTTGGATGCGGCATTCTGCTATGATTATGATAATATCGGTTATCCCGGCGCTTATAGTCCAGTGCCGATCGTATGCTATTCCTATCTGGAAAGCCCGACGATAGACTATGATGGAGCAGATAACGACGAGGACGGTCTGATCGACGAAAAAAGAGACAGCGGGCCGGGGACTTTTCTCTATGGTCCCTGCGGCTATTATGATGATGAAGGATCGTTCGATTATGGCAAAAGACTTTACAGCCGCTGGCACTGGTCCGGCGATGAGGACGGCGATTGGAATTCGTATACGGACCAAAATGACAATGGCGTGTACGACCTGGGCGAGCCGCTGAATGATGATCTCGGCGCTGACGGCATCGGTCCGTTTGATGATGCCTATACCGGGCCGGACCAAGGGGAGGGGGATGGCATGCCGACCAGCGGTGAACCCGATTTCGATAAAACCGATCTGGATGAAGGCGATCAGGTCGGCTTGACGTCTTTTATGGCTGATGATATCGCCACCATTCGATATGAGGGTGACGACGAATTGGCCCTGCAATGGTGCCTGCAAAATACCGGCATAAAAAGCGATGAATACGTCTATGCGGACAGGCTGGCGACCTGGTTCTGTTCGGGTCCGGTCAGATTTCCCCATGATACGTTTCAAAGATTCTCCTTTTCTCTCTTTTTTGCTGAAGGGCCGAACAGCATCGCCCAGGTGGAGGATGCCGTCCGCAAGAAGAAGACTGTGCAAAAAATCTATAACGCAAATTATCGTTTTGCCACACCGCCGAAAACGCCGACGCTGACCGCCATAGCAGGAGACGGTAAAGTCTATCTTTACTGGGATGACGTTGCGGAATCATCCTTCGATCGATTCCTGCAATTATATGATTTTCAGGGATACTCGCTGTACAAGTCTACAGATCCAAAGTTCAGCGATTGCCGACTGGTGACCGACGGCTACGGCACGGTCAGCATGAAAAGACCTCTGTTCCGCTGTGATCTCAAGGACAGTCTTTCCGGCTTTCACCCGGCGATTTATAACGGTGTGCACTTTAATATCGGTAACAATACCGGACTGGTTCATAGTTATATCGATGAGGATGTGATCAACGGCATGACCTATTATTATGCCGTGGCTTCCTTCGACGGCGGATGGATTCCGCCGGGAGCCACAACCTTCGAAGGAATTTCGCGAGAAGCGCTCATGCCCAGCGAATGTCCGGTGAACATCAACATTGATCTTTTGAACAATGTCAAACAGTTGGGAAGCAACTGCGCGGTGGTCGTTCCCACTTCCGCATCGGCAGGTTATCAATTGCCGGATCTTCAGGAAGGAGTAACCCACACGGGCGCAAAATCAACGACAAAAATTGAATATGATATCTTCAATCCGGGCGAGCTCGTTGACGGCAGATATCTGCTGCAATTCGATTATTTGGATTCCGGTTGGCGGTCCATGCCGGCCTATCAGCTCATCAAGCTGTTGAATGCCACACAGGCCGATACGGTGCAAAAATGGACCATTTTTCAAAGCCTGTCCGGTGAGACCAGATATACGGATGGATTTATCATCCATATGGAATTTGACACTTCTTTGGTCCCGATTGTTCAGGATTGGAAAAAAGGCAGCAGGTGCAACATGGGGGTGAATTTTACTCCGATCGAGAACAAGGTGGGATTCCAGACGGTCGGCTATTTTGCCGTCAATTGGGATTTTGATATTGTTTTTACCGAGGGCATATCCGACACCAGTTTTAAAACTTCCCGTTTCACCAAGACGTTGCCGGCGCCGTTCTACATCTATTGTCCGACTAACGGCGACACGCTGGATTTTACCTTTGTGGATGCGAACGGCAACGGGGGATGGAATGCCGAAGAAGACATCAAGATCGTTGTGGGGCCGAAACGCGGCGTAAAACCCGGGATGAACAATTACCGGGATGCATGGAAAATCCATTTCCTCTTTCCGCCGGACGACACCACCGGCATCATTCGCCCACAACCGGGAGATGTGTTCCAGGTTCGCATGAATGTTCCGCCTCAACCCGGCGAGGCGTACGAGATTAAAACTTATAAAGCGAATTATTCCGTCAACAAAGCCAAACTTGAATTGGCGGATATCGCAGTCGTTCCTGATCCATATGTCGTCACTGAACGCTGGGAGCCCTACAGCCCCTATCTTGCCGGACGCGGATCGATGGCCATCCATTTTATCAATTTGCCGTCCGATTGCACCATTCGCATTTATACGGTTCAGGGATATCTGGTGGATACGATCAGGCATCGTGGTGATGAGATCAACGGTACGGCGGCCTGGGATTTGATGTCGAAAGACAATATGCATATTGCGCCCGGTCATTATATTTATCATGTGGAAGCCGATGGCGTCGGCTCCAGGATAGGCCGATTCACGGTCATCAAATAGTGAGATCAATACCCGAGGGAAAAAACCATGATACGATTGAAAGGCTTCATGCTGCTCCTCGCTGTGTCGAGTTTGACCGTCCAGGCTCAATACGCGAGCCGTTCGTTCAACTCGGACGTCTCCAAAGTCGGCACAACAGCCGTGCCGTTTCTCACCATCGGTGTCGGCGCAAGAGCCAATGCCATGGGCGGCGCTTACGTCTCAGTCGCCAACGACGTCACCGCACTTTTTTGGAATCCGGCAGGGATCGCTTCGCTGCAGAGCGTACAACTGACCTTGATTCATTCCAACTGGATTGCCGATTTAAACCATGACTTTGTCGGATTTGCTGCTCCCATCGGCATCATCGGTTGCATCGGTTTCAGCCTCAATGCGCTGACCATGGATGAGACCATCGTACGCACACCCGAGCAGCCGAACGGCACCGGCGAGAGGGTACAATCCTACGACATGGCGATCGGACTCAGCTACGCCCGAATGATGACCGATCGCATCAGTATCGGGGGAACGGCAAAGTATATCAGGAGTCAATTATGGCATATGTCCGCCCAGACGATGGCGTTCGATCTGGGCATCGTGTTCTCCAATATTTTCAATTTCGTTCAATTGGGAGCGGCCATCACCAATATGGGCGGCAAAATGAGATATAGCGGCCGAGATAATTTTGTTTATCACGACATCAGTCCCTCTGAAGCCGGCAATAATGACAAAATCGATGCCGAGTTGAAGACCGATAGCTATAATATCCCCATCAGCTTTCGGGTAGGCTTGTCAACCGTCATTCTCAAGGGCGGCAAAATGCCGTTGCGCCTTGCCATGGATCTTTTCGAGCCCTCAGATAATGTGAAAAGCCTGAATGTTGGAGGGGAATGGACACTCTTTAATCGGATATGTCTGCGGGCCGGCTATGCCGGCATCTTTGAAGAGGACACCGAGAGAGGCTTGACTTTTGGCGGCGGCTTGCAACTCGAAATGCCGCGTTCTGTCGTGCAACTTTACCTTGATTATAGTTATGAGGATTTCGGCCTGTTGAATAACTCGCAAAAGTTTTCGCTGCTCATCGCCTTTTAACTATTTCTTTCATGGCCTGCTGTTCTGCTCGATGGCATTGCCGGATGGAAAATCCGGACTGCGAATGAAGGAGGTTTTAATGACAAATCGTTTTAGTAAGATATGGTGGGTAGCGGTCGTTCTGGTGGCATCCATGTATTTAAAAGGCACATCCGCCATGGATGTGCAAGAGTTTTCAAAGGACTTGCGCAAATGTCTGACACCCGCCAACCATCTGTGGGTGATGAGCGGCTGGAGCACGGTGCATCCGCTCGATAAAACGGTCATGGGCGTCGGTGAATGTTTTTCGCCGCCTCTCGCAGCTCGAGGATTTTCCATGCATGTGCATTTTCGCGCCGACGGTCATTTCATTCCGGATGTCGGCAGCATCGGCAAGAACGACGTCGGCCTGCTCTATTCCGGCGGCTGCTGGTATCCTGATAGAGTGGAGCGACACGGCACCTATCACTTTAACGTCAACGGAAACGTGTTGTCTTTACAATGTTCCAGTGCGCTCTACCCGCTGACGAACCGAGGCGGATTTTTACTGGAGGTCACGGTTCTAAACAGAGGCAAGCAATCCATCCTGCTGGAAATTTTGCCACAGATAAATCCGGGGTTTCCCAACCTTAGACCCTTGAACAACTGGACGTATGATGTCCCTGCAAAGGGCGCGCCGGCGGAATCCACCACGGTGAATCGCTGGGAGAACGACCTGGTGGCTGTGAGTTTGTTGCATGACGTCACCTCTTTCAGGCTCTCACCCGGCGAATCTCGCAAGCTATTTCTGGCGCTCGTGCTATCGCGAAAAGACGAAACCATATCCCAGCCGCCCCATTTCAATGACTGGAAGATAGAAACGAAAAGGGTGTGGCAGGAAAGGTTGGATGCAGTGGAAAAGACCATGCCGCGACTGCGCAGCGATATTCCCGGATTCGAGGCGTACTATAAAAGCTCTTTGATGAGCGGTCTGGTTTGTATGTGGGAAAATCCCGATTTTGTCGTCAGGCCATTTTTGTCGTCTCTGGGTATGGACGGCGGTGGAATGTGCACCTATCTATGGGATATCGGCGGATATATCGATCAGGCCGCAACGCTATTACTGAACAAACATATCATCAAACTGGCCGATGCTTTCAAGAAATTTGATTTGAACGAACATTATGCCTTTACATTGGACGGCACCGGCATCGGGCCGTGGTATTCCTATAACACATTTTCTTTCGTAAATTTGGCTTGGACCATTTCCAATCAGCTCGGCGTGCAACCGCACCTGTTCCAGGAAGCCAGAAAACTGGTGGAGCATGATGAAAAATACCTCCCCCAGGCGGATGACCTAACCAATTATGGCGTTCAGCTTAATCTGTTGGAGATGCGCGGGATGGGATGGGAGCATTTTGTCGTCAGCCCCAATGCGGAACGCGCCTGGTGTCTGGAACGGTTGGCAGATATGGGCGATCAGCTGGGATATCCCGGCACCTCGGAATGGAGGCGCAAGGCCCAACTAATCAGGGAAGCAATCCGCGCACAACTCTGGGATGCGGAAAGCAAATGGTTTCGCAGCAGGTATCCGGACGGCCATCATGAGATGGTTTATTCCATTCAAGTGTACGATGCGCTTAGGGCGGGCGTCTGCACGCCGGAGATGGTCGAGGATGTGGTCTCCCATTTGCATGACGGCGCCTTTCTGGGGACTTTTGGCGTCAGCAGTATCTCTGCCGAAGATACGATTCATTATGAGCTGAACGATCCGGATTGGTCGGGAGGTGGGGCCTATATCGGCGAAGGGCCGATTTTGGCGCAAACCCTGTATGAAATCGGCAAGCCGGAATTGGCCTGGGATGTGCTGCAACACCTGTTCTGGATGGGGCAATATTTACCCTATTTCCCACAGGAATGTTACTGCGACAAAGCGGCTGTGGTCGCTCATAAACGCGCCAATGAAGTTTCAGGTCTGGCAGGATTACAGGCCATCGTTTTTGGTATGGCCGGTTTTGAGCCCAAAATGGACGGCAGCCTGTGGTTGAATCCGCATCCTCCAAAAACAGGCAAAGTGACATTGAGCGGTTATCCTTTTCAGGGCCGTCGTATCGATTTGGATATGGCGCCGGATTACTGTCGGATCAGCGTAGATGAGGTCATCGTCCATCAGGGTCGACCTCGCCGTCTAAAAGTCTTTCCAAAATAGTTGGTTTGTTTGTCTGCAACCGCTTCTCCTGTTCTGTATATTATTTTATTGGGGCTGTTGACAGCACTCTTTCACTTGCGCAAGCGATCGTTAACAAACGAGTGCTACCGGCGATTCGATGTAGGGGTACAGTCTCGCAGCAAATTCGCGCCGGTGCAAGTGATGGAGATATAAAGATTCAGCCGTCCCGGTTACATGAGGGAAACAGGTTCAAACATGTCAGTGCTGCACCGGATGGAGAGTTTATGAGGCGCTTTATGGCTGTGAACAGGCAAAATTTACCGGGAGAACATCGACGAACCACGGAATGCCATGAAGAAGATGCGCTATGGGCTCATCTCCGGCGCAGGTATCCGCGAGGAGTGTTCATTTATATTGTAAAGACAATCATTGTTGCCCTGTGCTTGGCTGTCCATTGCGGCCGCGCACCGGAAGGCAGGACGGTTTACTGGCAGGCGCATCGCGGCGGTGGAGCGCAGGATGCGCCCGACAATACCATGGCCGCTTTTCTCTATGCCTGGTCACTGGGCGGCATTCCGGAAGCCGATCTTCGTACGACCCGGGACAGCGTCATCATCTGTTTGCACGACGCGACGCTGGGGCGGACAACGGACGCTGCAGCTGAAATCGCTTCCCTGCCCGTGC
>JAFGSU010000392.1 GCA_016934435.1 Candidatus Zhuqueibacterota bacterium
AACCCCGCTTTTTCACACGACTTGGTAAACCGTCTTAAAGCTCGTTCAAATGGTTCGTTTTCACGAATGCGAACACCCGGCATTCAGAAATCAACCTCCTTTCTGCCTTTGTTTATCTATTGTCAGTCAATTTACTTAAAATTCTGCTTTAATGCAAGGGATTTTTAGGAAATTACCGCTGCACCCGGCCGGAAATATCTCCTTTTACAATATTTAATACTTCTATCTCCCTGACCAGATTCATATCCCCCGGGATGGTCTGTTTTAGTGCCGATGCCGCTACGGCGAAATCAAGGGCGTCTTTTTTAGGCCAGCCGTGAATCAAACCATGAATCAAACCGGCGCCGAAGGCGTCGCCGCCGCCAACCCGATCGACGATGTGGATCGAATATTTGCGGCTGGTATAAAAATCTGCGCCGTCATACAGCAACGCCGACCAGCCATTATCGGAGGCTGAGATGCTCTCTCGCAGGGTTATGGCGACCATTTGCGCCTTACAGTAATTGAGCAGCTGCTGCGCCACACTCCGGTAGTGCTTCAGATCGATCACACCGCTGGTGACATTGGTTTTCTCGGCTTCAATACCGAACACATCCGCCGCATCCGCCTCATTGGCGATGACGATATCGACCTCTTCTACCAGCTGCGTCATGGTCTCTTTAGCCTGCGCCTTGCTCCATAGTTTCTTACGGTAATTCAGATCGCAGCTGACCATCAGTCCGGCTTTCTTCGCCGCTTGCACCGCCTCGATGCTGACCTGCGCCGCACCAGCGGACAATGCCGGCGTAATGCCGGTGATATGAAACCACTCCCTGCCTTTAAAAATAGACGGCCAATCAAACATCCCCAATTCCACTTCAGCAATAGCCGAATGGGCGCGGTCATAGATAACGTTGGACGGCCGAATGGAAGCGCCGTGCTCGAGAAAATAAATGCCCAATCTTTCCCCACCCCATACAATAAATTCTGTGTGAACGCCAAAAGAGTTTAACCGATTAATCGCCGACCGTCCTATAGGATTATCCGGAATGCGCGTGACAAAGTAAGCCTGGTTCCCCAGATAGGATAGAGAAACCGCGACGTTGGCTTCGCCGCCGCCATAGGTGGCTTTAAAAGTATTCGCCTGTTCAAACCGTTGATAAGGATATGGCGCCAGACGCAGCATGATCTCGCCAAAAGTGACAATGGTTTTTGACATTTTATGAACTCCATATAAATAGAACGTAATCGCTTGCCGCCGTGATTCTAATACCCAGATTCGGTGTTAACTGGCAGTTTAAAGTGATAAGCTACCACCCACAGGATTACCGAAATAACCTGTAAACACCGAATCGGTGTGATAATCTGCGGAATGCCCGATAAATTACGGCTGTGAATCGTGATAACGCGATCACCTTGTCCCCGGTCCCCACGGAAAAAGGCAGTATTTTTCAAAATTAGCAAGTTCGGTTCGATTGAAAGAATTTAAACTATTTGCAGAAAAAACAAAATAGTTTTCTATATCAACGGCTTTGCTGTAGCGGATCAGGCCGACCCGTTTCGGGTGAACCGGGACAGAAAGTATCCCTTGCTGGAAGGATTTTGCACAGCCACTCAGGATTCAGTGCGACAAAAAAAAGCCGATCAATGCCCTTTTTCTATTGACTTTTTCATTTTTTACGATTAATGTTATATAAATGAGATCATTCAATCAGTCGGAATCATTCATTGATTCACCTGAATTCGGTGTTTACAGGTTAATATAATTATCCATTGATTGGCACCTTATCAGTTCGGGTTCACTGGTGACGCCGAATGGGCGATTCAATCCCCATTGTTTTTCTTTAAATTAAAAGGAGCAAGTCATGAAAAAAGTCCTTCTCATCATCCTGGCTGTCGTGGTGGTATTATTCATTGCTCTGATTGCGGTGTTTTATTTTCAGGGCGATAAAATCGCTGCCCTCGCCCTCGAAAAAACCATGCCTTACATTCAAGATTCGGTGGTACAAAATCTTCCGGAAGATCTGGATGAGCAACAAGTCAGAGATACATTTGCTAAAGTGACGGACAAGATCAAATCGGGCGACTATAACAAGGCGGACCTGCACGAACTGATGCAAACCTTTAAAGAGAGTATGGAAGACAAAAACATCGATGCGGATGAGGCGGAAAAAATGTTCAAAGCCGCACAGAAACTCGCTGGAGAGTGAAACCCGTTACCGGCATTTCGCTCTTGAATTATACATTTTTTTTTCTTATAATTATCAAATATAATTCAAGAGCGATGAAAAATACAAAACATAAATATTTGATAACAGGCATGCGGAAATCACCATGGTGATTTCCGCATGCTTTTTTTAACAAAAAACAAACAAAAATACCCATCAATCAGTAAAAAAAAGGGAGAATAGAATGGAACGTTCTGAAGTGCAAGCGCGGATTAAAAAGACCATAGCCAGAGTAATTAAAATTGACGAGGCATCGATTGGCGATACAGCCAATTTTATTTTCGACTTGGGCGCCGATTCGATGCAGAGCATGGAATTGGTAGCCGCTTTTGAAGAAGAGTTCGATCTCCAGATGGATGAGGAAAAAGCATTGGAAGTCCAGTCGGTAGATGCCGCAGTAGATTTTATCTATGGATATCTCAAATAGACGATAACGAATCCGTCCAGCGGACAAAGCTGAATTCGACCAAGACCATTTTCAGGAGCGACCATGACCCAACTATCCCCTCTGAAACGAGAAAACTTGCAAAAAGTATTTTATCCCAAATCCATTGCGGTAGTCGGAACCAACCGCGTTAAGGGTACGGTGCCGCATGATATTCTGTTTAACATTCTCAAGGCCGATTTTCAGGGCGTCATCTATCCAGTGAGTCCGAAAGAGCCATTCATATCCGGCCTGAAAGCCTACAAGTATGTGGTTGATATTCCGGATATGGTTGATCTGGCCGTGTTGGTATTTCCGAGTTCAGTATGTCATATGGCCCTGGAACAGTGCGGTCAGAAGGGTATCAAGGCGGCGATCATCATCTCGGCGGGATTCAGGGAAGTGGGCGGCGCGGGCATCGAACGCGAGAAACAGATAGTGGAGATTGCGCAAAAGTATGGCATGTCCTTCATCGGCCCCAATTGTTTGGGCGTCATCAACACCGATCCGACTGCCCGGCTCGACGCATCGTTTGCGCGCAAGACGCCGGAAGAAGGTTCCATCGGTTTTCTGTCGCAGAGCGGCGCCCTGTGCACGGCGGTACTGGACTATGCCCGCGGCAAGCATATCGGTTTCTCCAAATTTGTCTCTTTCGGCAACAAGGCCGATATAAGCGAGATCGATTTGCTGTATTATCTGCGCGACGATCCCAAGACCAAGGTCATTCTACTCTATCTGGAGGAGATCAGCAACGGCGCCGGTTTGATGCACGCGGCTCAGGAGATCATCCAGGAAACCGGCAAGCCGATACTGGTGCTCAAAGCCGG
>JAFGSU010000393.1 GCA_016934435.1 Candidatus Zhuqueibacterota bacterium
GGCGATGTGCAATTTTTGCTCGATTTCCAGCGCCATGCCTTTTTCGTCGATGGTGAGGGCGATGAGGCCGGCGCCGTAGCGTTTGGCCAGCCGGCAAATTGTATCGGCGCGTTCCTCGCCGTCCTCCAAGTTGATGGAATTGATGACGGCGCGGCCGCCGTAGAGCTGCAGCGCCTGCTCGATCACCGCCGTATCGGTGGAATCGATGAACAGCGGCAGGTTGCACTGGGTGGCGATGCGTTTTACCGCCTGCTGCATGTCGGCTTTTTCATCCCGGCCGGTGTAGGCGACGCAGAGGTCGAGGCCGTGGGCGCCGGTGCGCTGCTGCTCCATTGCCACCGAGACGATGCCGTCCCAATCGTCGGCTAAAAGGTATTCGCGAAACTGTTTGCTGCCGTTAGTATTGGCGCGCTCGCCGACGAAGAAGGGCGCCGGGTCCTGGCGCAGGTTCTGGCTGCTGAATAGGGAGGCCACAGAAGACTGCATAGCGGGTTTTCGTGGCAATAAATCAATATTCGCCAGCGCTGCCCCGAGGGCGCGGATGTAATCGGGTGTGGTGCCGCAACAACCGCCGACGATCTGCACGCCTTCTTCCACGACCATGGCCTTGAGATGATGGACGAATTCCTCGATGGAAAGGGTGTAGGCCATTTTGCCGTCGACGTTCTGCGGCAAGCCTGCGTTGGGCATGACGCTGACCGGTCCCTTGAATTGCTGGCAAATTTGTTGAATATAGGGCCGCATCAGTTCCGGGCCGGTGGCGCAATTGAGACCGAGGACATCGACGTCGTAGGGGGCCAGCGCCGCCATCACCGCGCCGACTTCGCTGCCCACTAACAGGGTGCCGGTGGTTTCGACGGTGATGGAAACGATCACGGGCAATCTGGCGCCGGTTTTTGCCATGGCGTCGTGAGCGGCGAGCAGGCCGGTTTTAATGGCGAGCAAATCCTGGCAGGTTTCGATGATGAAGAGGTCGATGCCGCCCTCGATCAGTCCTACCGCCTGGTCGAAATAGGAGCGGTACATGGTGGCGAAATCGGTCTGGCCGAGGGAGATGAGTTTGGTGCCGGGTCCCATAGAGCCGGCGACGTAGCGCGGTTTATCTTTTGAATAACTATCAGCTGCCCTGCGAGCGATCCGGGCGGCAGCGCGGTTGATTTCGGTGGTGCGCTCCTGCAGGTCGTATTCGGCGAGGACGATGCGGTTGGCGCCCAGGGTGTTGGTCTCCACCACGTCGGCGCCGGCAGCATAGTAGTTTTCGTGCAGTCGCTGGATTTGTTCAGGAATAGTCAGATTTAAAATTTCGCTGCAGCCTGTTTTGCCGGACCAATTTTTATCATCGAGGTCGAGCGCCTGAATTTGCGTGCCCATGGCGCCGTCGAAAAGGATGAGATTGTTCTGCTGCAGCCGTTCGAAAAAGCTCATGGATGCTCCGTAGT
This sequence comes from Candidatus Zhuqueibacterota bacterium, assembly GCA_016934435.1. Taxonomy (GTDB): domain Bacteria; phylum Zhuqueibacterota; class Zhuqueibacteria; order Residuimicrobiales; family Residuimicrobiaceae; genus JAFGSU01. Next base: position 1,440 of record JAFGSU010000393.1, read on the forward strand.
GATTGAGATAGGGCATTTCCTGTCCGCTTTATATTCAGCGGGTTTCGGCGGGTTGAAAACCCGCTGTCCGTATGGGAAGGCGGACATTCCTGTCCGCTGGTCAAATGTTACAAAATAAAGAGCAATTTTTCAAGGGATTTGTAGCGATTGCAAAAGGAACGCTTGCAAACAATATAGAATTTTCATAACTTGAATGATAATAATACTTGACGAAAGTTAAACGGGAGGCGAGTTTGAATCGGGATACCGATACAAAGATGTCGCGACTGGTGGAGATCATGGCGTTGCTGCGCAGCGAAGCGGGATGTCCGTGGGATCGCGAGCAGACGCACGAATCCCTGCGCCAGCATCTGTTAGAAGAAGCGTACGAGGTGATCGAGGCCATCGATCAGGGACGCTATGAGGATTTGGCCGGTGAGCTGGGCGATTTGTTGCTGCAGGTGGTGTTTCACGCCCAGATAGCGTCGGAAGCCGGGTTGTTCACCATGGATGATGTGATTGCTTCTATCAATGCCAAGCTGGTGCGCCGGCATCCGCATGTATTTGGCGATGCGGTGATCAAGACCGCGGACGAGCAGACGGTACACTGGGAACAATCAAAGATGCGGAAGGAGGGCAAGAAATCGGCCATCGATGGCGTGCCCAGGGAACTGCCGGCATTAGTGCGCGCCTATCGCATCCAGAACAAGGCCGCGGCAGTAGGATTCGACTGGCCGGATGCGGCGCCGGTGTGGGATAAAATTCGCGAGGAGATCGACGAGTTGAAGCATGCTGTGGAAGAGGCTTCGGCGGAAAAAATCGAAGATGAATTGGGAGATATGTTGTTCTCCGTGGTCAATATAAGTCGATTTCTGAAAACCAATCCCGAGGATGCGTTGCGTCGCACGATTGAAAAATTCACCCGGCGATTCAAGCAGGTGGAGGCGGTGTTTGCAACAAAGGGGCGCACCCTGTCCGACGCTACCCTGGAGGAGATGGATGCGGTGTGGGAGGAAGTGAAGAAGAAGGAGAAATGTTGAATGTTGAATGGTGAATGTTGAATGTTGAATGAATGATGTCTTTTGAGTTGCCGATTTACAATATATGAGGTGTGGTCCACCTTTCAGGTGGCCTACACATGGAATTATCCAAGTTATTCTTTTTGAACATCCCCCGAAAGGCAAGATCAGGCCTCCGCAAAATCCAACAGATACCAATCCAGCAGCTACTCACCCAGTTTCTCAAAATACGGCCGCAGCACCTCCCACGATTCATACAATCCCTGCGCCAGCACCTTGGTATGGCCGGTGATGGGCATATAGTTGGTGTCGCCGTTCCAGCGCGGCACAATATGAAAATGGAGATGATCGTCGACACCGGCGCCGGCGACACGGCCCAGGTTCATGCCGATATTGAATCCTTCCGCCTTGAGGGCCTGCTTGAGGATAGCACAACTTAACCCGAGCAGCTGCATGACTTCCTCTCGCTCTATTGCATTCAGACTCGACAGATCCGCCGTATGGCGGTATGGGACTACCATGAGATGTCCGTTGTTGTACGGATAATAATTCATGATGATAAAACAGCTCCGACCGCGATGAAGAATTACATTCTGACGATCGGCATTTTCTTTTACTTTATCACAAAAAATACACCCCTGCGGTTTTTCCTGCAGGATATATTCCATGCGCCACGGCGCCCAGAGTTTGTTCATGGCTTTCCTTTGTTTGGTTAATCGTACTTTTCCCTCGATCGATAGAATGGCGATTCCGTCCATCCTGATAAACCTATCCGGAAAAAGGCGACGGGATTACAGTATGGACAGGAAATTAGAATATATAGATTACGATATAGTATAACCCAAATTTGCTGTTTCCTGACAAACAGAAATGATAACGCGCCACCCACAGGGTAAGCGATTTAACTTTTTAACAGCGCATCGGCTAACTACAAAATTACCAGCTCAAATGTTTTTTAACGCAAAAGGGCGCAGATTCTTTCCGCGCCCTTTTCGACCAGTATATTATATCGGTTAATGCGCCGCTTCTTTTTCCGCCTGCGCTTCGGCGATGACCTTGGTTTCCACCTCCTTGGGCAGCGGATCGTAATGGGAGAATTTGCGTGTATAGGTAGCCCGGCCCTGCGTCAACGAGCGCAGAGTGCTGGCATAGCCGTGCAATTCAGCCAGGGGGATTTTAGCTTTGATCACCTGAAAACGACCCTGCGAATCCATACCTAAAATGCGGCCGCGACGGCTGTTGAGGTCGCCCATAATATCGCCCATGTTTTCTTCGGGGCATTTAACTTCGATATCGTAGATCGGCTCGAGCAGGATGGGTTTGGCGCTCTGCACGCACATCTTAAAGACCTCGCGTCCGGCGATCTGGAAGGCGATGTCCTTGGAATCCACCGGATGTTCCTTGCCGTCGTAAACGATGGCTTTGACGTCGACGATGCGATAACCGGCCACCGCGCCTTCTTCCAACAGCTGGCGCACGCCTTTTTCGATGGAGGGAATAAAAGGCCCGGATATGGCGCCGCCCACCACCTGGCTTTCGAATTCAAATCCACTGCCGCGCGGCAGAGGCTCGATGCGCATCCACACTTCGGCGAATTGACCGGCGCCGCCGGTTTGCTTCTTATGACGATATTTTTCATCCGCTTTGGCGGTGATGGTCTCGCGATAGGGGATTTTCGGTTTTTTCTGATCCACTTCCACCCCGTAGCGTTCCTTCAAACGCTGGATGATGACGGTGAGATGTATTTCACCCTGCCCTGATAATACCGTCTGCCGCAGTTCCGGATTCACTTCCACGATAAAACTCGGATCGGTTTCGTGCAGGGTGTGCAAGCCGGAAGAAATTTTGTCTTCGTCGCCCTTGCTGCGCGGCGTGACCGCCACCTGAACAACCGGTTCGGGAAACTCGATGGGATCATAAACAACCATCCGTTTTTTATCGGTCAGGGTATTGCCCGTATGGGTGTCGCGCAGTTTTACCAGAGCGCCGATGTCGCCGGCTTTGAGGATGCCTTTTTCCTTGCGGTTCTTGCCGTTCAATTCGTATATCTGACCGATCTTCTCATAGCTTTTTTTCATGGAATTGTACACTTCATCGCCCGACTTGATCTGCCCGCTGACGACGTTGATCAGAGAAAGTTCGCCCACATGCATCTCGGACAGCGTTTTGAAAACAATGCCACTAAAAGGTGTGGATTCATCCACTTCCACTTCAATTTCATTGCCGCCGGCATCTTTGGCCTTGATCGGCGACAGGTCCCTGGGCGAGGGACCGTATTCGGCGAGGAAATCCATCAAAGAGTGTGTGCCCATATTTTTGACGGCGCTGCCGCAAAGCACCGGGAAAATGGACCCATTGCGAATACCGGTGCGAAGTCCCTGGGTGATCTCCTGTTCGTCAAGTTCACCAACTTCAAAATATTTTTCAAGAATGGCATCATCGCTTTCGGCAATTTTTTCGATGAATACGTTGCGCATCTCCTGCGCTTTTGCCATCAAATCCTCCGGCACCTCCTCGATCTTGAAACCGCCGCTCTTGTCGGTTGAAAAAGAGAATTTTTTCAGCGTCAGCAAATCGATGATACTGTTGAACGGTTCTCCCTCCGAAACCGGCAGTTGTGCGGCAACCACACCATGGCCGTAAGCATTCTGCGCTTCCTGAACGACTTTAGCAAAATTGGCTTGCTCCTTGTCCATGCGGTTCACAAAAAGAATGCGGGGAATTTTGTGTTTTTCCATGATTTCCCAGACCACGTCGGTTCCCACTTCGACGCCGGCGGCCGCATTCAACAGTACCACGGCCTGATTAATGACCCGGGCGCTGCTGTGGACTTCGCCGATAAAATCGGGGTACCCGGGCAGATCGAGCACATTGAATTTGCATTTTTGCCATTCAAATGTCATCAGGGCGGCGCTGATGGATATCTTGCGCTCAATCTCATCAGAGCGATAGTCCGATGTCGTCGTACCGTCATCCACGCTACCCATTCGTGTTGCAATACCGGTTGAAAAAAGCATACCCTCAGCGAGGGTCGTCTTACCAATAGATTGGTGAGAAACGAGGCCGATATTTCTTAATTCATGAGGGCCATAGTCTTTCACGTTTGATCTCCTTTATCTTACGCTTCCATTCAGCGTAGTGTGTGTGATATGTATGGATTATTAGCCGTTTTTATGTGTCCGTCTGCGGATGTGCCATGCAGTGTCCATGCCGTATAGGGGGACCATCCTGAACCGCACACGCCACTGCGACAATTCGCTGTCACGGTTTTTCCACCGCGCTGCCGCTCCGCAGTGTCTGCTTTTGTACCCGACCGGTGGGTCCTTTGGGCAATAAAGCGCATATTTCTATGAATTTGGGTACTTTATAAACCGGTAGATATCCCTTGCAAAACTCCGTCAATTCCTCGACGGTCGCTTGCTGTTCCTGATCGAGAACGACAAATGCTTTTACTTCATGCCCCTGAACCGGATCGGCTACGGCCACCACGGCCGCCTCGGCCACAGCCGGATGCTGTTTTATGACCTCTTCCACTTCGAACGGGAAGATTTGGAATCCTCCTTTAACGATGATATCCTCCTTGCGTTCTTGAACAAAGAGGTACAGTTCTTCATCGAGGTATCCGATATCGCCGGAGAAAAACCAGCCATCTCGCATGCGTTTCTGCGTTTCTTCCGGCTTGTTGAAATATCCCTGTGTCAGACTGGGGCTTTTGATCCAGATTTCTCCGCTTTGGTTGGGCTTAACGATCTGGCCTTGCTCGTCCACAACCTGAACTTCCACACCCACCAGGGGCAATCCGACGGAGCCGTTCTTGCGATCTCGATTGATGCGATTGGAGGTAACCAGCGGGCCGGCTTCGGTAAAACCGTATGCTTCCAGGACCAGCGCATCAAACTTGCGTTCGAACTCCGATAACAGGGCCGGATTCAACTGTCCGCCATAGCTCAAACAGTATTTCAAAGACGGGGTTGTGTTTTCCTCGGTCAAGCTTTCGTTCAAGGATTGGAACATGGCCGGAACTCCGGCGAAAAAGGTGATGGTATGTTGGCGGATGGCGTCGATGGCTTCCGCCGGGGCGAATCGCGGCAATAAGAGCAGGGTGGCGCCGACGAAGAAGGCCGCGTTCATTTCCAGCGTTTGCCCTAAAGGATGGAAGAGCGGCATAATGCCCAGGAGTCTTTCTTCGCTGGTGATGCGAAACATTTCATGACAGGTCGACGTATTGGCCATGAGAGCGCTGTGGGTGAATGCTGCGCCCAGCGGGCCGTCGCCGGTGCCGGATATGTAACTGATCATCGCCAGATCATCCGGCACGACTTCAACGGGCACGTCAAGCGCGGAAGATTGTGTTATGATTTGTGTTAGCGATTTGCTATTTTGGGGAATGGATTCACCGAGTACCAGCGAATGCTTGCAATCCGGCGCTTGCGCCAGCGCCGGTGCGATTTGCGCCCCGAATCCGTTCCAGTAAATGATGGCTTTGGCGCCGCAATCGCTCAGGATGGAGCCGATTTCCTGACTGTTGTTGAAAAAATTAATCGGGACTACGACGGCGCCCAATTCGAGAGCAGCATAGTAACTGATGCAAAAATGGGGCACATTGGGTAGCATGATCGCAATGCGATCCCCCTTCTGGACCCCCTGGGCTGCCAGCCCCTGGGCCAGACGCTTGATGGCCTCCATGAGGCGGCCGTATTCAATTTTATGGGAACCGAAAATCAGAGCGGTCTGTTCGGGCAGCTTTTGGGCGATTTTTGCCAGATGAGCATGTAGAGTCAACAACATGAAATCCTATGAATTAATAGTTGCATTAGATGAATAAAAGTGTATATTTTATTATAGACATTAAAATTAAGATTATAGAGCGTAAAAATCAAGAAGTTTTTATAGTACCTTATGACTCGATCCAAGATCATCCATAGTATTTTACCATGTATTTTATAAGCAGGAATAAGAGATGGGGGGCTATCGGCATTTTTTTATTTATCGCGCTGGTGTGTTATATCGGTCCTGCCCGCATAGCCGGCGCCGCGCAAAAAGCGTACAACCGGCTGATGCTGTTAACCCTGGTACTGGATAAAATTGAACGATATTATGTGGATGAAAAAAACCCCGACGCGCTGATCGAATCCGCCATTCAGGGTATGCTGGCGGCGCTTGATCCGTACACCATTTTTCTTAATGCAGAGGAATATAGCGCCTATAAATCCCGCTATCAGGGATACCAGGGTATCGGACTGAAGTACAGTGTGCTGCGCGACCGACTCCTTGTCATCTCTGTGGTGCCCAATAGTCCGGCTGCAGACCAGGGCATTCATCCCGGTGACAGGATCACCCGCATCGCCGGGAAAAAAATAGAATATCTGGAGCCGGAGGATATCAACCGCCTGTTGCTAGAGTCCACGGTCCGATTGGAAATCAAGCACGAAGGGGAGGCGCGAGCTCGAGATTTAGTCCTGCCCAAACGCATCATTCCGCCCATCACAGTACCTTGCGCATTTATGGTAAACGACACTATTGGTTTTATCAAGATAGACCATTTTAGCGACGGCACCCCGGCGGAGTTGGATCAGGCGTTCTCTCAGCTGCAATCACCGGTTCCGGCCGGTCTGATCATCGATTTGCGCGATAACGGCGGCGGATCGTTCAATGCAGCCATCAAAGTGGTGGATCGATTTCTGCCCGCCGGTAAACTGATCGCCTATACACGAGGCCGTGGTCCGGGCGCCAATATGCAATACTTTTCTACGGCATCAACCAAATTGCCTTTTATTCCCCTCATTGTGCTGGTAAATGGGGCTTCAGCCAGCGATGCTGAAATTGTCGCAGGGGCGGTGCAGGATTGGGATCGGGGCCTCATCATCGGCCAATCGACCTATGGCAAGGCATTGGTGCAAACGGAATATGCCTTTCAGGATGGGTCCGCGCTTTTGCTGACAACCGCGCGTTTTTTCACACCACTGGGAAGGTCGTTACAGAAAAATGATGGCGGCGATACCGCGTCACCGGTTTTTCGCACACCAAAAGGGCGCACCGTGAAAGGCAGCGGCAGTATCATCCCGGATATCATGCTTTCGCCGCAGCAGGAACTGCTCTCTCCGGCCCTGCAGAATCTGGTGACCTCCAATGAAAATTACTTTGCCGATTTTGCTGATCACTATTATTCCAAAAATCCGCAGTGGGAGAAAGATAGAGCGTATTTTGTGCGCTCATTTGAGGTCTCCGATGATATGCTGCGCGATTTTCTCATCCTGCTGCGGCGCTCGGGGGCGCGCTTTACACTGCAGGATTTCAGCGAAAATAAAGAGCATCTACAGCTGTTGATAAAAAGAGAAATCGCCGCGCTCTACTGGGGAGAAGAAGCACGGAATATGGTCAATATCCTCGCCGATCAGGAGGTGATTGAGAGCTGTAATTATCTGCGTCAGGCAAAAGAATTGCTCTTCCCGTAAAACCAGCCGGTTTAGCCGCAAATTTTCATGTTTTGCACACCTTTGGTCATAGATTTGCATCTTTCATACTCTATGATACGATTTGATTGGCCTGATAATCGTAAGTGCAATAAAGTAAATAATATAACCTCAGGCAAGGTGATCGCCTAAAAAAGAACTTGACAAACTTGATTGGAAATTGTAAGTTAAGTGGTCAATTTTCGACCACCTTTTTGCATTGATCGCGCTTTGTGATGCCTGTCACAGAGGATGCATGAGGCAATGGGCCGGCGCGCATTTTTTGCTGATGAATCGACTGCGGAATTCACCGGCAGACGAAAACATCAAGGGCTGGATACAAATTGATAATCCATGCGGGCTGGGATGGATAACAAAAATAAAGAATATGACGGATCGGATAATTGGATCAAGCAAACATACATAGGAAACCTTTTATTTTAATTGTGGATGATATTCCGGCAAATCTGCAATTGATGCAAACCTATTTGACATCCGCAGGCTATGAAACAAAATCGGCGAAAAACGGCGAAGAAGCTCTGGAACGCGTTCGTGAACACACGCCGGATTTGATTCTCCTCGACGTCATGATGCCGAAACTGGACGGTTTTGAAACCTGCCGTATCCTCAAACGCAGCCAGGAGACCGATTTTGTGCCGATCATCATGGTGACGGCCTTGAATGAACTGGATGACAAGATAAAAGGTATCGAAGCGGGTGCGGACGATTTTATCACCAAGCCGTTCAACCGGCTTGAATTGCTGGCGCGGGTTAAATCGCTGTTACGGGTCAAACAATTGCACGACCAACTTCAGGAGAAAGTAAAACAGCTGGAACAGGCCAAAGAACGGTTGCGCGAATTAGCGGTGACCGACGGGTTGACCGGGCTGTACAACTATCGCTATTTCAAGGAATATCTGGATCAGGAAATGCGCCGCGCCCAGCGACACCAGCTCTTTGTTTCCCTGTTGATGCTGGATATAGATTTTTTCAAACATTACAACGACAACCACGGACATGTGGCGGGGGATGAAGTGTTGCGCACCATCGCCCGGTTAATCAAGGGCAATATTCGATCCATCGATGTGGCGGCTCGCTATGGCGGTGAAGAGTTTGCCATTGTTTTACCTGAGACCAACAAACGCTCGGCGATGATCGTGGCCGAAAAAGTGCGACTTTTAGTTGAACAGCATGTGTTTGCCAAGCAGGAACGACAGCCCGACGGCAATCTGACCGTGAGCATTGGTTTGGCTTCCTTTCCCAGCGATGCCAAGAATTCCGAAGAGATGGTCAAATGCGCCGACCAGCGGTTGTATCGCGCCAAAGCCGGGGGCAGGAATTGTGTTATCGATGAATAGAGGGAAAGATGGATGAGCTGCGAACAGCTCGGAACCACGGCCACTCCGGTGATCTTTCCGATTTCAGCTTCATCCGGTAATGCAGAATTTAAGGGAGTATGCAACAGTGACCAATTGGATTACGCAACAACTTAAAAGCAAGCTATTTCGCAAGCTTTTTGTGTCGACGATCGCAGCGACTGTTTTACCCCTGATGATCATGGCTTTTTTCTGGCTGCGAAGTCAAAGCAACGGACATGCAGCGCTGTTTCCGGAATTTTTCAGCGTTATTGTCCTGGCGATGATACTGGCAGGTATGGTGGCGTTCGTCGTCTCACGTAAAATCACATCGCCGATCTCCGATTTTGCTAAAAGCGCCACCGAAATCGCCCGCGGCAACTTCTCCCAGGAAATCAAAGTCTCCTCCAACGACGAAATCGGGCGCCTGGCCCGCCTGTTCAACTATATGACGACTGAGTTACGTCGTTTGGACAATATGAATCTGGCGCAAATCATCGCCGAACGCAACAAGACGCAGACCATCATCAAAAATATCGCCGATGGCGTCATTGTCACCGATCCCGCTTTGCGCATCCTGCTGCTGAATGCCTCGGCGGAGAAATGGCTGGCCTTGCGCGAGGGCGAAGCGTTCGAAAAACCGCTGTCGGATTTCATTAAAGAAGAAAAAATGCTGCACATCGTTCAGGAGGCGACCGAGGGGAAAAACATGAACCTGCCCGCGGTGGAGATCATGCTGAAATCCGCCGATGAGTGGAAACCACGCATCCTGCAGGCCCGGGCGGCGCGTGTGCAACAGGAAAACGGAGATCTCATCGGCATTGTCACCATTCTGCGCGATATCACCCAACAAAAAGAGATTGACAAACTGAAAACCGAACTGGTCTCCATGGTGGCGCACGAATTGCGATCGCCTCTCACCAGTATATCCGGATTCAGCGAACTCTTGCTCGATCCGGACCTCAGTCGCGAACAGCAGGAAGAATATGCCGGCATCATCCTGAAAGAGTCGAACCGTCTGGGCGATCTGATCAACAAGTTTCTCGATATCTCCCGAATCGAGTCGGGCCGCATCCAGCCGAAAAAAGTCCCCCTCGATCTGTCGGAAACGGTTCAGATGGTCGTCGGCAATAATTCATACCTGGCGGCGAAAAAAGATATCGAGGTGGAAGTTCATGCGCCGGACAGTATATCGATGGTCGTTGCGGACAGCGGCATGATGGAACAGGTATTCCTCAACCTGTTTTCCAACGCCATTAAATATAGCCCGGAAAAGACGCGGGTCGATTTCGTCGTCAAAGAAAATGAATCCGAAGTCATCGTCGAGGTGCACGACCAGGGATACGGCATCCCGGCTGAAGCCATGGGCAAATTGTTCGAAAAGTTCTTTCGGGTGACGGAAAACGAGGCAGTGCGCGCCAATACCGGCAGCGGATTGGGGCTGGCGCTGGTGAAGCAAATTGTCGACCTGCACGGCGGCAAAATCATCGTCGAAAGCGAGCTGGGCAGCGGTTCCATCTTTAGTGTTTATCTGCCCAAAGCCAGTCGTGAAGACGAAGAAATGGTACTGGAAGAAGCCGAGGCCGAGGAGATTATCCGTTAGGCCGAGTCAGATCAATACCCCCTCTTAATTGTCCAGGATCGAGGCTGCATAGATATATGCGCCGCAGGGCGCTTGGCCTGACCGGACAGCACGAAAGGGGCTTATCAAGAGACGAACGGATCAATCATGAAAAAGAATGTTATTCTGCAAATCGATGATAATCTGGACATGCTGCTCATCGGCGAGCGCACTTTTAATGCGGCGGGATTCGAATATATTGCAGCGCGCAGCTGTGAAGAAGGTCTGGAAAAATTAAAATCTACGTCGGTGGACCTGATCGTGCTGGATTATATCCTGCCCGATATTAACGGCGTTCAGTTCATTCATGCCCTGACCCACGTGCCCGAATTTCAGCAGACACAGCCGATACCCATCGTCCTGCTGACCGCGCATCCGGAAATCATGGAGGATTTGCAGGATTATTATCATTATGGTCTGCGCGCCGTGCTGCACAAGCCTTACGGGCATCGAGAACTGGTGGATGTGGTAGAAAACATTTTAACCCAGGAACAGATTTTGCGCAACCGGAAAACGCACGCCCCACTGCAACAAAACAGGCCGCCCCTGCCCATGCATCAACGCGAAGAGTTCCGCGCCGCTCTGGCAACCATTACACAACTATCATCCGACTTGAAATCGTCATTGGCGGCTACACTCGAGGAGCAGCAATACATGGACATCGATGCTATCCATACCACCAGCAAACGACTCCTTAAATTACTCGATGCACCGGTGGCCGTCAATAAAGGGATTGCATCTGAGACTCTACAGACATAAGGGAGCGGCTGGTATTACCATATGGAGTTTAACTATCAGGAATTAATCGAGAGCGTTCAGGATCTTGTTTTTGCTTTGAGCTGGAATGGAAAGATTCTTTATGTAAACCGTCAGTTCGCCGAATTCGTCGGCCGCACTAAAGAACAGTTGCACGCTTTTACGCTTTCGGATTTTGTCTATCTACCCGATGTCGATTGGGCTGAGGAGAATGTGCGCGAAACCCTCAAAGGTCGCTCGCGCACGTTCGAAGTCCGCTTGCTGTCGCAGGGCAACGAACCGGTCTATTTTTCCACCAACCTGACGCCGATGATGGAAAGCGGAGAAGTGACGGGGGTAGTGGGCATTTCCCGCGACATCAACGAGCGCATGAAGTTGGAGCAGGAAATCACCGAGCTCAAGAACTTTCATGAAAGCATTATCCAGAGCATCCAGGCGGGACTGATTACCACCGATCTGCTCAGCCGGATCACTTCCTTCAATGCCGGCGCCGAGGAAATTCTGCAATTTTCCGCAAAAGAGGTGTTAGGCAAGCCGCTGCGCGAAGTGGTGAGTGAACGCATTGCGCAAATTTTTCTGCAACAGGACGCTAAAAACGGCATACCGCCCAACCGCGAAACGACGCTCAAAACCAGAACCGGCAACGATGTGCATATCGGTTTCACCGTAACGCCGCGGCTGGACGACAAGGGATTGCGCGTCGGCACCATCATCTCGTTCAAAGATATCTCGCAAATAAAACGCATGCAGGCCGAGGTGATCCGCATGGACCGCCTCGCCTCTCTGGGGGTGCTGGCTTCCGGCATCGCGCACGAAATAAAAAATCCCCTCGCCGGCATCAAAGCCATGGCACAAACCCTGCAGGAAGATTCGGTGCCGCAGGATGATCGCCGCGTTTACCTCGAACGCATCGTGCGTCAGGTTAATCGACTCGATGAACTCTTGAAAACCTTCTTCGATTATGCGCGACCCCGGCCGCCCATGCGCAAACTGCACCGCATTCAGGATATCCTGCACGAGGTCTTTACTCTGGTGGAAAAACGGCTCGAGGAACACCATATTACCTGGGCTTTCGACATCGCTTCGGAAACACCGGCGATGTTTGTCGATTTTCACCAGATTCAGCAGGTGCTGCTGAATCTCATCTTTAATGCGGTGGATGCCATGGAGCAGGGGGGCGAATTGCACATTTCCGCCATGCCGTACAACGGACCCGGCTTTCATTTTCCGCCCCTGCATATGCGCAAAAACAGGATTAATTATGTGGAGGTGGCCCTCAGCGACAGCGGAACCGGCATTGATGAGAAAAATCTCGAAATCATTTTTGATCCTTTTTTCACCACCAAATCGCAGGGAACCGGTCTGGGATTGTCCATTGTTTACCGCATCATTGCGGCCCACGGCGGCGAAATCGCCGTGGAGAGTAAAGTGGGGTGGGGGACTACGTTCAAATTGTTGTTACCAACAGAGGAGCAGACTGCATGAAAGCGAGCATCCTGGTCGTCGAAGATAATGAAGACCTCTGTCAGACCATCGCGGATGTGATGAAACGCGAAGGCTATGTTGTCAAGACCGCATCGTCGGGCGAGGAGGCGCTGAGCAAAATCGAGCGCGGCCTGACCGATCTGGTGTTGCTGGATATAAAATTGCCCAAAATGAGCGGGCTGGAAGTGCTCGCCAAACTTCGCGACATGACACCCGACCTGCTGGTGATCATGATCACCGCCCTCACCGATGCGCGGCCGGCTGTGGAGGCGCTAAAATCCGGCGCCTATGATTATTTGCTCAAACCATTTGAACTGGATGAACTCAAGTTAGTGGTGGCCAAGGCGCTGGAGACGCACCGATTGAAACTGGAAGTGGCGCGCCTCAAGGAACAGCAACGCCGACGCTTCCCCGAGAGCGGCCTCTACGGCGAGAGCAAGGCCATGCAGGAAGTGCGTAACCTGATTTCCCTGGTGGCCGAAACGCCGCGTACTTCGGTGCTGATTCAGGGCGAGAGCGGCACCGGCAAGGAACTGGTGGCCGACGATATTCACAACAGGTCCAGTCGCGCCGATAAACCCATCATTAAAATAAATTGTGCCGCCATACCCGAAAATTTGCTCGAAAGCGAATTGTTCGGCTATGAGAAAGGCGCTTTTACCGATGCCAAAGGCACCAAACGCGGTTTGTTTGAACTGGCGCACGGCGGCACCATCTTTCTTGATGAAATCTCCAGCACCAGGATGGCTTTGCAGCCCAAGTTGCTGCGCGTGCTCGAGACCAGCACGTTTCGCCGCATCGGCGGCACCAGCGACATCACCATCGATGTGCGCATCATCGCCGCCACCAACCAGAACCTCGAAGTCTGCGTCCGCGACGGCACCTTTCGGGAAGACCTGCTCTATCGCCTCAAGGTGATGGTCATCAATCTGCCGCCGCTGCGCGAACATCCGGAAGATATTATACCCATGGCCAAACTATTCCTGGAACAGAATAATCGGGAATTCAATAAAAATATCAAGAGCATCTCCCCCGAAGCGGAAGAGAAAATGCTCAATTACGCCTGGCCGGGCAATGTGCGTGAATTGAAAAATGTGCTCGAACGCGCCTGCATCCTGTGCAAGAAAGAGGATATTGTCCCGGAATTGCTGCATCTGGAGCCTCTGGACATCAGAGCGACGATGGGCACGGCAGCGGCAAACGGCAAAAAAACGGCTGCTGCCTCGCCGTCGGGCCTATCGGCGGAGACGCTGCAGGAGGTGGAAAAACAGCATATCCTGCGCACATTGGATAAATATCACAACAACAAATCAAAAACCGCAAAAATGTTGAATATATCCCGTTCAACCCTGCGGGAAAAATTGAAAGAATATGGCATCGATTAGTTCTCATTACGGTGGTGCGCTGCGGGGTGGGTTATGCCCGCCCTGCTCAACAACGGTAGTGCGTTGCAGTACCGGAAAACCCCCGGCCGCAGTGATAATAGGGCCGGGGGTTTTTAAAAAAATCCGCCACTGTTTTTATTACTCAGTCACGAACGAGACCGACTTGATCTAGTTCCGGTGCATTTGTGCCGCGCAACGATCAGATTATCATAACAGAGGAATTCCATGTTCGACCACTTTGACCTCGCCGCCCGTTTTTACGACCGCGTCTTCGGCCGCTCCGATACCGCCCGGTTGATCGAGTTGCTGCAATTGCCCGGTGACGGCCGTATTCTCGATGTCGCTGGAGGCACCGCCCGCGTATTGACCGGCATGAGCGCCTGGAGGGGTCTGTCGGTGCTGTGCGATTCGTCGCACGCCATGCTGCGACAGGCGCAAAAGAAACGAAATGCTGCACCATTGCGCAGCGCCGCCGAAAGGCTGCCGTTAGCCGACGGCGCCTTTCAACGCATTTTTATGGTCGATGCCCTGCACCACGTCGCGGATCAGCAGCGGACGCTGCAGGAGATGTGGCGGGTGTTAGCGCCCGGCGGCAGGTTAGTCGTGGAAGAGTATGATATCGATCATTGGGCCATCAAACTGGTCGCCCTGGCGGAAAAAATGGCTTTCATGCGCAGCCATTTTCTACCCATCGAAGAAATCGTCGCCCTGCTGCGGCGTGATGACGCGATGGTTCAGGTTGTCACCAATGGTCGGGAAAAGGCGTGGATTATCGCGGATAAAAGGTGAATATCTACAATATTTGATCGTCCGGCAGATTCCTGCCGGATGGAATGCTGCGGCGGGATTTCCATCCCGCAATTCGCTAAAGCAGGCTGAATCACCCTTTGCAAAAGACCCCCGTCTTCTGCCGGAAGACAGGTGCTTAGGGGTAATCGCCTCGACGCTCAGCAATCGGTCGGGACGGATGTCCTCCACCCATCGCCCGCGCCGGAGGGATCTCCGGCGCGATCGGAGATAAAGCAGCTTGATGTTCTGTGGCACTTTTTTTTGACGCCTCGCCGATTATTTCCATGGCCCTGACGACGGCACACTGCGTTTTATAATCTGATGAAAATACGGCAGATGTTTTCGATTGTAATCGGCATGAACGAAATAGAGGTGGCATCGACGTAATCGCTATGCCGGCATGGTCGAAATGTATGTTTATAATATCAGGGACGAGCGTATGCGATCGAATCTTTCGGATGTGCCTTTAACGCAAAGCGCCGGCACGGAAGAAAGTGGTGTAGTTGCACGGTGATAACATATTGGTTGATATTCGGGAAACCAGTTCCTTCTCCCCCGTGCCTTAGGGGGAGAAGGACAGGATGAGGGGGTAGTCGGATTCCCTCGCCTCAGCTAACAAAGAATCTTTATTTAAGACCAATATTTCCTCTGCGATTCTTTGCGGCCTCGGTGGGCTCTGCGTTGTCCGATGGGGGCGCGGGGAAGCGGCATCGCGCCGCCGCAGTCCAAAAACACCGGCTTGTTACAGAACTATGCTATAC
>JAFGSU010000394.1 GCA_016934435.1 Candidatus Zhuqueibacterota bacterium
AGAACACGCCCACTGGTTCGGAGCTGCGAGCCTTGTCCGTCACCACAAAAGCGATGTGTTCCGGGGTATGGCCCGGCACCTCCAGAACGCTCAGGATCATATCTTCTATTTCAAAGGTATCACCATCAATAACCGCCTCATGATCGAACCGGCATTGGGCGGATTTTGGCGCGTAAATCCTGGCGCCGGTTTTTGCCGCCAGGTCGAGATGGCCGGAGATGAAATCGGCGTGAAGATGGGTCTCGATAATATGGGTGATTTTCATCTCAAGTTCCGCGGCCGCCTCGAGATAAACATCGATGTGCCGCTGCGGATCGACGATGGCGCAGGTTTTGGAACCGCCTAAAAGATAGGAACTGTGTGCAATGCCTTTGACAAAAAATTGTTGTACAATCATCAGAATCTCCTTTTCGTTATTCTATCAATCATGGGTATCGTGCTGTTCGCTTCCCCGTGCTTGAACTATGTATTTGTAAAAATAGTACATTCTCCCCTATTGAAGCGCGAAAAGGACCGAATGGGGAGGATAATCCGTCAGTCGACAATCGTTGCCGATTACAGCGCAAATTTTTGAACGGTCCCAAAGTGAAGTCGCACCGACATACTTGTCGGTTTCCCAGAAAAAATGTATTAAAACCGCTTATCAATCGCAGAGAAATAATTTTGTATAAAGCAGCCATGAAGTAAACCATTAAAGATATATTAGATAAATGCCAAGCACCACGATGATGATAAAGATGATGGTCATGATGCCACCGGCCCGCAGGTAGTCGATATTGCGGTATCCGCCCGGCGACATCAGCAGCGCGTTCACCTGATGTGTGGGCAATAGAAACGAATTGGAGGCACACACGGCCACCAGCAATGCCAGGGCGCGCGCATCGATGCCGGCGATGGTCGCCATCATCATTACCAGCGGCACTAACAGCACGGTGGCGGCGACATTGGACATGAAGAGCGAAAACAGCGTCGCCAGCGTCGCCACCGCCGTCAGTAATACCAGCGGATGACTGCCTTTGAGCAGGATCATCAGGTGGTCGGCAATATAAGCCGCGGTGCCGCTTCGATCCATGGCAATCCCTAACGGAATCAATCCGGCGAGCAAAAAAACCGTTCGCCACTCGACGGCGCGATAGAGCTCGTCGATGCTTATCACGCGCACTAACACCATGGCTAAGGCTCCGCTCATGAGCGCCAGCGACAGATGAAATCCGGCGATGGCCAGCGCCGCCGCGCCCAGGAAACAGAGCATCGCCGCCAACGGTCTGGATGCCCGGCTCGGTTCCGCTTCGATGGGTGTGACCAGGACGCAGGCTTGCTCTTTAGCCATGGCATTCAAATTCTCCCACGGACCGTGAATGATGAGGTCGTCTCCGGGCTGCAGCGCTCGATCGGAAAAATCGCCGCGTTCCTCCTGCGCGCCGCGATATAACAGGATGGGCTCGACGCCAAAGGTTTTCCGCAATGTGATTTCGCGGATGGATTTTCCTACAAATTTAGAAAGCGGCGGAATGATGACCTCGGCGAATCCGGAACCGCGGCTGAATGCCAGCCTCTCGTGCAGCTTTAGCTTGATGGGGAATTGCAATTTTTGTTCCGATGCCAACCGTTCGATATCCTCCTTTTCGCCCAGGAAAATTAAAATCTGCCCGGCGACAAATCGCGTATAACGCCAGGGCGCATAGAGGATGTCGTCGCCCTCCTTCAATGCTAAAAGATTCAATTTGTAGCGGGAGCGGAATTGAATTTCCTCACGGGTTTTGTTGATCATCGGACTATCGGCCGGAATGCGACAGTGATGCACGGCAGAGGGCAGGTGCCAGGTCTCGATTAGCTGCTGTTGAACGCTGGTTTTACGTTTTTCGATGTTTTCGGAGGGCAACACATATTTTCCTAACAGCAGAAAGTAACCGATGCCGGCGGCGAGTAACAACAAACCGAGCGGCGTAACGCTGAAAAGACCGTATTTCGTCTGTCCACCCTGGGCGAGAAGGTCGTTCAGGATGATCAGAGGGCCGGAACCCACCATGCTCATGGTGCCCCCTAAAATGGCGGCAAAACCCAGTGGCATCATCAGTCGCGATGGACTGATCCGGTTGGAGCGGGAGATCATCAACAGGGAGGGCAGGAACAGCACCGCCGCGCCGATATTCTGCATAAAGGCGGACAAAATACCGACAGCTGCGGCCACCACGGCGATCAATCGTTTTTCACTGGCGCCGGCAATTTGGGTGATATAGCGCGTGACCTGGTTCATCGCCCCCGAGCGGTCGATGCCATATCCCAAAATCATCACCGCGATCATGGAAATGACGGCATTGCTGGCAAATCCGGAAAACACTTCTCTGGCCGGAACCAATCCCAACCAGGCTAAACTGATCATGATCAGGATGGCGATCAAATCCACGCGAAATATTTCCAGAATGAACAACAAAATGGTAACAGCGAGAACGGCTAAAACCAGAATGATTTCCGTCGTCATGGAAAAGCCTGTTGATTACATGATAAAAGCGATGAAATAGTAAATGCGGCGCTTACAACGATCGCATTTGAATCATTTACATTGTTATTAATAATGCTTTTTAAGATACAAATTGATTTTTTATCTGTCAAGTAAAGTTTGCCACCGGCGTGACCTTCAAGCGCCAAATTGGCGTAATAACAATGATATATTAAATCTTGTTTGATATTATCGTTATGTATTGGTATATTCGAATATTATTTAGTGATTAAAATTGCGATTAACTTCAAGGGGCACTCATATGAACAGTCCAACAGAAATGCTCGAACGAGAGCATCGGTTCATCGCCATGGTCGTGGGCATGACGCCGGTTTTGGCGGAACGTATAGAGTCGGGCCAATCAGTTAGCCCCGAGCTTTTACGCGAACTGGTCGATTTTATGCGCACCTATGCCGACAAATGTCACCACGGTAAGGAGGAAGAGTTGCTTTTTCCGCTTTTAGTGAAAAAAGGCGTACCGATTCACGGCTGTCCGATAGGCGCGCTGTCGGCGGAGCATGTAAAAGGCCGGGCGCTGGTCAAAGGGTTGGCGGAAGCGATCGATGCATTTGAAAAGACGGCTACTTCTGCGAAGGAAGAAATGGTCAAGAACCTGCGCGGCATCGCCGGCCTATACCCCGGCCACATCTGGAAAGAGGACTATCTGTTGTTCCCGATGACGCTCAAGGTTTTGAACGCCGATGAATTAGGGTCATTGTATCAACAGTTTGAGAAAGTTGATGAGAAAATCGGTGTCAATCATTATCAACGTCTCGAACAGTTTGCGCAGCAGATAGAGCGACATTTGAGTTAACACATTGCGGCGGGTGGTTGCATTCTGGTCGAGAAAGTGACCATTTTGCTCATCGAACTTTGGGTACGAACCAATCCGGACGGAATGCTGATGCGGTATATTCATCCCGCAATCCGTCACAAAAAAACGGGATACCATTGATGCAGTGGAATCTGTTGGGGCGTATACCCGCGCCGGAGCAATACAGGCGAATCCTGAAAGTGTTATGATTACAGCCTAAATAGCAGACCTTTCCATGCGATCCATCCCTCAGTCACCAATCCCAGAATTTCCCCTTGCATTTACGCCTCGAGATGGCTAATTTCCCTTTACGCAAATGGGTTTAAATTCAGGAAGGAATCGCGCATGCTCAGGAAATGTTTGTTTTGTTATTATTTCATTTTTCATATTGCAATCGCCGCTTCACAACCCGTCATCTATTCAGTCGAATATGGTCATAGACCTTTTCAGCCCCCCGGTCTGACGCCGGTTTTTCATTCCAGCTATCTGGGATTCGAAAATGTTTATGTAGTCATCGACAACTGGTATTACGCCTCGCGGCAGCGGGCGGATTCCGTTGGCGCGGATGCCTTTCTCATACCCGGCGGTAACACTTCGGACGTGCCGTTTTACGACGGCAGTCTCGACTCTTACGTCTCATTGTTGCAGAATCCCGGCCGGCCGGCCATGGGATTTTGCGCCGGCATCCAGTTCTTGCTGATGGCGCGCGGCGGCATCTGCGCACCCCGCAGCGGCGAACGCGGTGATCAAATCGCCACGATTTACGCCTGGGACGAAATTTTCGAAGGAAGCCCCAATCCCTATACCGATCGCGCCGCGCACAGCTACAGCATCGCCGACATGCCCGACTGTTATCAAAACTATGCTGTGACCCGCACCTGTTATGTCACCTTTGTCCGTCACATCACCATGCCGCTCTACGGCACCCAGCTGCACATCGAACGCATGAGCAATGCCAACAGCGCTGGACCGGCTGTCCTGGGCAATTTCAGGAATATCATCATGGCTCGTCCTTTTCACGGGGTGGCCGAGGTCATCGGTTTTCCCGGCGAGCCGGGTCGGGTTCGCGTCACCTGGTGGCCTGCTAAAACCGATGAGGCCGTTACCTATCAAGTTTATTATAATCAAGATGATGTAAATCTGGATTACAGCGCCCTGCAAGTTGAAACCCGGGATGTGCACTGCGAGCTGGACGGACTGGATGCCGATGCGACCTATTATTTTGCCGTTCGCGCCCGCTCCGACGCCTTTGCCGATACCAATACGGCGGTATTTCCATTCAAACCGGATGGACGTCGTGAAATCACCTTCCAGAACGGCAAGGCGATCGATGGCCAGATGTATGAT
This sequence comes from Candidatus Zhuqueibacterota bacterium, assembly GCA_016934435.1. Lineage (GTDB taxonomy): Bacteria > Zhuqueibacterota > Zhuqueibacteria > Residuimicrobiales > Residuimicrobiaceae > JAFGSU01. The sequence goes on from JAFGSU010000394.1 coordinate 4,662, forward strand.
GCCTGCGAAGCCACCGTTATTCATCAGGCCTATCCCAACAGCAATTACGGTCGACGGGGTTCGCCGGGCAAGGACAAACTGTACTGGTGGAATTCCGGTTTGGTGCAATTCAAAGAGCTGGAGGAGCAGCTCGCCGGCAAGACCATCATCGGCGGAAAGGTTACGTTCCTCTTTGTCGGCGGTGTGACCGATTTTACAACTGCTTCGCACGTGGCTGAGATGAAGATTTATCAAGTCCTCAAACCCTGGAATGAGGGCATCGGCTATACCAACGGCGAGGCGCGTCCCGGCGAGGTGACCTGGAATTCAGCGCAGCATGGAACTAAACTATGGGAAACCGCCGGCTGTCGCGGCAGCAGCGACCGGGCGTCCGAGCCGGTTGCCGCCTATACCCTCAAAGGCGACGGCACCGGCATCTCCTTTGACGGCACCGTGCCGCTGCCGGCCGGGTTGATCCAAACCTGGGTCGATCATCCTGATGACAATCACGGATTATTATACGAAAAAGTAGACTCTTATCCCACCGATGAGTATTTCTATTTCGAGGACAACGACGACGAATGGTTCATGAACCGCCCCCGGCTGATCGTTTATTATCTGGACGAAAGCGGGACGCCGGTGGCAGATGCTGACGCCGAAGCTATGCCGCTATCCCATGGATTGGGACAAAATTATCCCAATCCATTCAATCAGGCGACGACCATCCCGGTCGAAATTCACCGGCCGGTAGACGTCAAGCTGGATGTCGTCGATATTCGCGGTCGAACGGTAGCCGTTATCCACACCGGTCGGTTGAATGCCGGCACGCATCGCTTCAGCTGGGATGGCCGTGATGCGACCGGCCGCAGGGTGACCAGCGGATTGTATTTCAGCAGATTGCAGATGGGGGACGAAAGGCACATCGGCCGGATGCTGTTGGTTAGGTAAAAGATGATGCATCACTGAGCTTTGGTGAGTAATATCCGGGGCTGCCCAAAAAGTAAAAAAATAACTAGTTGTGTGGTCCACCTTCCAGGTGGGCTACACATCACCACAATGGATATAAAAGGTTACCCTCACCCTGACCTGATATCTCGTTGATATCTCGTTCCCACGATCCTCGTGGGAACGTTTTGTTTTGCCGCTCTGCGGCGAGTCACCTTGCCAGTTACCCACGGGATTGGACGCCGAGCGTCCGGTTAAGCATTCCGTCGCCGGAGCGGTGGAGCCAAAATTATAATGTGTGGAAAAAGCCCCGAAGGGGCGGCACAATGATAGAAAAACCAACGGAAACCCCAAAACCCCGAAGGGGTGACACGATACAACAATTAAAATCCTGTCACACCTTCGGTGTTTATCGTTTGTGCTATGAAATGCTATAATCATATCACGGCGTTTCTTTTGGGAATTGACGTCTATGTGGTAAAGACAGGATACTCCTGACCCCTGCAACGCCCTCTCCCCCATCCCGTTTCTGGATGGGGGAGAGGGTAGGGGTGAGGGGGTTCGTTCCCGCCGGAGATTGCTCCGGCGCGGGAGCCGGGTAAAGGACATCCGTCCCGACGGATTGCACGGCGTCGATGCGATTAGCCCTGGGCCCCTGTCTTCCAGCAGAAGACAGGGGTCTTTTTCAAAAGGTGATTAAGCTTGCTCTGGCGGATTGCGGGATGGAAATCCCGCCGCAACATTCCGTCCGGCAGGAATCTGCCGGACGATCATTAAAAGAAATAATGAAGAATGTCATCGCGAGTTGGGTATGGCAAAACCGCCATTATTCCCGAAAGGACAAAAAAAAGAATGTCATTGCGAATCCGCCGGAGGCGGATGAAGCAATCTCCGCCATGTCCTTAGCGGAGAACCCAGATGTGAAAAAGTCCGGTAGCTGCCGTGGAGCGTGGCGATCTCCGCTGAAAGGGCATTGGACAGAGATAATAACCTTATGGCGGAGATTGCTTCGTTCCAACGCAGATTTGATGCGAAATTGCACTACTGTTCCTCCACTTCTGATAACAGCGGAGACCGCCACGCTCCAACAAAGCCCATCTGAGGATTGATGCTCGATTGCTCCGCTCGCGGTGACATCCTTTATTTTGTTATTGCGTGAATAATGGCATTTTGACATGAGCAACTCGCAATGACATTCTGTGCTGTATTCTTACGTGAACAATGGTATTTTTGCTATAACCAACTCGCAATGACAGCGCTTCCGTCATTGCAGGATCGGTCGTAATCTTTACAGCACGGCGTTGCAGCGAAGCGATCCTCGCCATGTTCTGTGAAGATCATGGTCGTGAATCGCGTCATGCCTGCTCTATCTTCTCTTGAAGGGCGATATGATTACATTCATAAACTCGGCGGGATTATTATACCCCAAAATCGCTATACTACTCCATCGATCCTGTTCGTATCCTTTCAATTATTTTTTGCTCAAAATGGTCACACAAATTGCGATCAGGATGATCGCCCTGGAAAAATTCCGGTTTTTCCGGGTTGGGATTGTGGAAATGTCACTGTAAGGTAAAAATTCATAAATTCCGTGAAAATGATGAAAAGTTAAGGTAGGATTTGTAACCGCCGCAAGTGAATCCTCAATCCCCAAAGCCTCCTCTATGATCATCGTGTAGCGTACGGTTCACCGCAGCAGCAGCATGCTGCGGACCTGCGTATGTGTTCCGGAGACCAATCGATAAAAATAAATGCCGCCGGGAGACTGAGTCGCATCCCAAACGACGGACCCCGAACCGGCCGGTCGCAGCTCCTGCAGCAATCTCACCACATGTTCGCCCCTGATATTGAACACATCCAGCGTCACCGGCGCCGGCGACGGCAGGGAGAAGGAAAGCGTAGCGGCGTTGTTGAACGGATTGGGATAATTCTGCATTAGGAGGCATTGGTCGGGCAAACCCGGTGATGTATTCTCCACCTGCGAGATGGGATTTAAATCAGCAATCGCGTCCGCCCATGTGCCCAGAGGCAGAATCTCCTGGTCGTAGATGCGTTTGCTGAATTTGCCGTACCGAATGGTATACCCGGCGCCGAAAGTGACGACCAGCGCATTGCCCGGAATGGAGAAATTACTGGTGAACAACCAGGAACGGCCGGCATTCCAGTTAATGGTAGTCCAGCGGGCGACGCCCGGATCGAATCCCAGATGCGGATGGAAGACATAATCGACACGGTTGTTTTCGATGGTAAAGGGCGGCTGTTCCGTGGTTCTCAGGGTAACGGTGGCAGTCTTGCCGGCTGCAGGCGGATTGGGTACAACGGATAGATCGAGCGAAGGAATTTTCACATTCTCTTTTGCACAGAGGATGGTGATGGTTTCGCTCTTGAGCAGTTGGAAACCGCCGTCAAAAAAGTCAAAAGTCAGCTCATAGTCCGTCAGATCGCCGCTGATGGTTAGGTTCAATCTGGTTTCCTTGGGGCTGGCAGTTAGAATCTGTTCCATCTGTTCGACGCCGTTGGCCTTGACCTTGAAGCTTTTCACCGTCGGTTCAAAATAGATTTCGATCGGCACGCGGCTGGTATAAATATGGCCGTTGCGCGGCGAGGTGATGATGGCGGTATTA
>JAFGSU010000395.1 GCA_016934435.1 Candidatus Zhuqueibacterota bacterium
GCCGACGATCTCGCTGTCGTATTCGTTCATCTGGCAGCCGTATGTTTCCAGGTACACTTTCATACCAGCGTCCCGAGCATAGCCATTCCATCGATATCCTGCAAACGCACCCGGCGCAGCTGATTGTGTAGATTCTGCGACGAAGTGACGCGAACGCGAATGTAATGATCCGTGAGCCCGGTCCAGAGGCCGTGTTTCTCTTCCTCAAAAAGCGCTTCCTGAACCGAGCCTGTGAACCGTTGAAAATACTGCCGGCGTTTTTTCTGGCTTAGCTGTCGCAGCAGTCTGCTGCGACTCTGTTTGTCCGTTTCCGACACCTTGTTGGCAAGATGGCGGCTGCGGGCATGTGGTCGATCCGAATAGCTGAAAACGTGAAAATAAGCTAACGGCAGCGACTGCAGCAGGGTAGTGGTCAGCTGAAAGTCGTGCTCGGTTTCGCCGGGAAAGCCGACCATCACGTCGGCGCCGAGACAGATATCCGGCACCGCAGCATAGGCCTGATGGATGAATCGGGCAAAATCCCTGGCGCAATATTTGCGATTCATGGCGCGCAGGATTTTATCGCTGCCGGATTGCAGCGGCACATGCAGGAAGCGGCACACCTTGCCGGTTTGCATGGGGCGGAAGATTTCGTTCGGGATGGTGGTCATCTCGATGGAGGAGATGCGTATGCGGCGGATGCCGTCGAAAGTCGACAGCGCCGCCAGCACGTCCGGAAGGCTTTTGCCGCCGTCGTCATAGGTGCCCACATTGACGCCGGTGAGCACGATTTCGCGGTAACCGGCGCCGGCTAACTCGTTTGCTTCGCGCAGGAGATCCGGCAGTTGCCGGCTGCGGGTGCGGCCGCGCGCATAAGGGATTTCGCAAAAAGAGCAGAAGAAATTACAGCCGTCCTGTATTTTCAGATTGGCGCGCGTGTGCTTGCGATCGATGGCCGCGCCCGGGACGGTAAAACTTTCTTTACTGATCGCCGGGATCATCAAAAACGGCTCACACGCCCCATGTTGCAGGAGGATGGAGGGCAAATCCATTTTGGCGGCATTGCCGATCACCCACTGCACACCCGGCAACTGCAGCAGGTGCTCGCCCTGCACCTGCGATTGGCAGCCGATCAGCGCTATCTTGGCGCTCTTCATGCTGCGATGCAGCCGGTTCACCAGGCGACGGGTATCGGTATCGCCGTGTTCGGTGACCGTGCAGGTGTTGATGACGACGACGTCCGCCGGTCGACCGAAATCGACCACTTCGTAGCCGGCTTTTAGAAACCGGTTCTGCAGAGAAGCGCTTTCGGCCTGGTTGAGGCGGCAGCCGAGCGTATGAAACGATATTTTAACTCGTGCGGACAATTCTTTTTTCATCATATATTACGAATGATAAAATACGCAAAATCCTGCTGATATACAATAGCCAAGCAGGGGTTCTCGACCGGAAGGTGATAGCTGCGGCAACATCTGAACGAGCGCAAGGGCGGGGGTCAGGTGCGCGGCGATTTTCGATTCTTTCGGAGCTGCATCAGTTCGTATATGCGTCGGAAAGAGCGTAGCAATTCTTCTTCCTCGCTTTCCTCGAATTTTTGCAGAAACGAGGAGAGCATGGTGATGATATCCTGCTGCCGTTGCTGCAAGACCCGCCGGCCTTTGTTCGTTAAACTCAGCCCGACGACGCGACGGTCCACATCCGCCGTCTGCTTGGCCACGTATCCCAGTTGCAGCAGGCGGTTGACCAGCTCGGTGCCGGTTGAAGGCGCCAGAGTGAGCTTTTCGCACAACTCGGATACGGTGAGCTGATCGTTCACCGATAATAGGATCATGGCCTGATATTGCCGCATGGTCAATGTCTGCGGCTGTTCATGGTGGCGGTCCAAATCGTGGAAGGCGCTCATTATTTTTAACGCCAGCTCGGCCAACTCTTCAGCATGGGCGCTCTTTTTAGCAGCCGTTTTTTTCATGCCGTCTTCCTCAGCACGCATCTACCCGACGCGAATTTTGCATCATAATTATTCTACTTAATATACAACGGAACGGTCAAAAAAGCAATATCCTATTTCATCGCCGCGGATCGAATAATTCATATCCTTTGCATTATTTTCTTGTTTTTTTGTTCAGGTTTGAATACGTTTATCGTAGGAATTTTTATCGTTATTACCTGATCGAGACAGTATGCACCGATTCGGTGTCTACAAGTTAATTCAGTAACCCTGTGGGTGGCACATTTTCAGTTCAATTCGCGGATTAACACCGAATCTGGGAGTATGGAATGAGGCTATCCAAAAGGTTTAAAAATGTACAGATTCTGCGTTGTTAGTGCCTTCTCCCCCGATTCTCAAGGGGCCTGTCCGTCCGATTTTTGGTGGAGAGAAGGACAGGATGAGGGGGAGATGCCGTCACTTGACTATACTCGACGGCTACTATAGTACTTTTGGGATGGCTCCTGCAACCATTCCGGTTCATCCGGATTGAATAATAATCATGAGTATTTTCGATAATCTCGGGAGGTAGCTTGGAGAAAAAATTGCGCGTGGGTGTGATTTTCGGCGGCCGTTCCGGCGAACATGAGGTATCGCTGGTTTCGGCGACGTCGATTATTGCGGCTTTGAACAAAGATAAATATGAAATCGTTCCGATCGGAATCTGTAAAAACGGCCGCTGGGTGTCGGGCGAGAATCTGCTGCAGGCGATGAAAGAGGCCGATGAAGGCAGGATGGTACATGCCGCACTGCCAGCGGACCCGACCCTGAAACGGCTTTTTACCCAGGATGAAGCGAAAAGGTTCATCGCCGCTTCGGAAGTGAACGTACTGTTCCCGGTGTTGCATGGTCCACTGGGCGAGGACGGCACCATACAGGGTTTATTTGAATTGATGGATTTGCCCTATGTCGGCGCAAGTGTCCTTGGCTCCGCTATGGCCATGGATAAAACCATCCAGAAAAATATTTGTCGCCAGCACGGCTTGCCCACGGTCGAATTCCTCTGGGTGCACGATGTCGACTGGGTTGCCGACGGCAAGGTTAAGGATCAACTCACCCTGCCCAATCAGCTCGCCAATATGTCGCAAAAGGAGATGCTGAGGGCGATCATCGATCGCCTCGGCTTGCCGGCTTTTGTCAAACCGCCCAATCTTGGATCGAGTCTGGGTATCACCAAGGCGCACAATAGAAAAGAGCTTTACAATGGCATTGTCGAGGCTCTGCAGTACGACCGCAAGGTGATGATCGAGAAAGCGGTGGCCAACGCGCGTGAAATAGAAGTGAGTGTGCTGGGCAACGAGAGGGCGCGGGCTTCGGCCGTCGGCGAGATTATCCCCTGCAACGAATTCTACGACTATGACGCCAAATACGTGGACGGCGCCAGTAAGCTCATTATCCCGGCCGAGCTGCCCGACTGGCTCTCGACCGCCATACGCGACACCGCGGTCAAAGCCGCCATCGCCACCGAATGCGAGGGCATGGTGCGCGCCGATTTTTTGCTCGACGCCGTGACCAATGTGTTCTATTTGAACGAATTGAACACCATCCCCGGCTTTACCAAAATCAGCATGTATCCCAAGTTGTGGGAGGCTTCGGGGCTCTCTTATGCCGATTTGCTGGACGAGCTGATCAATCTGGCCCTGGCCCGGTTTCGCCGGCGCCACGCCCTGCGCACCAGTTACCAGCCCAAACGGGATTGGTATCGGGAATAGGAAAAGGTTGATCCTGTTGATAGTGGATGGATGGGGGGCGCACAGGATGAGTGAGAATGATCCGACTGCGGTTGCATGACACGCCGCAGAGCGGCAGGAAGGTACTCACACGGAGACCATAGAAACAGGATGAAGACACAGGGTACGTCTCTGTGTCTTTGTGTAATTTGGCGTTGTGTTTTCATCGTCTCCGGAGTGGTGGAAAGAAATTAGAGACCGCAAGGCAAAATTCATAGCGCCTTTGCGTCCTTGCGTTAGACTTATATCTTTGACCAAATGACGGGACGACATCAACAGAATATTGCTGGTGAGAAGGAGATACTGCTCCTCCTCTTCTACGACATCGATCATGCCGTGGGACGCATTGTAAAACACAAAAAGATCCTGAGGTGGAATCCTCGCCTTCAAGTTTTCAAACACCTGGATGATATGTTCCTTGGTCGTCTCCTCGGGCGTGGTCAGCATGGTCAGGTCGATGCGTTCGAATAAGCCACAAGCGAATTTGTTCAGGGTATCGGCAAAAGCCTGAGCATCTGACACGGCATATTTTAGCGAAATATTTTTATTGCGATACTGATCGATGCCCACCACAACGGCAACCATCACGGGTTTGTGGTATTCCACCTTGCATCTCAGACGGATCGCGTCAGGCCGCGATTCCATGGTGCCGTTTTCGTTGGTGGTGATTGCCTCGATCCTGTTCATGCCCGGCACCAGGGGAAC
>JAFGSU010000033.1 GCA_016934435.1 Candidatus Zhuqueibacterota bacterium
CTCTTCACGCGCGCCAGGACGGGCGCAAATTCCCCGGCGGCGATTTCGTACGCTCGCCTGTGCGTAGCCGTCGGCGCGGATGTGGACAACCACTGATCATAGACAATTCCCTGCACCCGGTCGTTGATAGCCGGCGGGACATCCACGTTGCGCGACCGCATGGTTCTGTCGCCGGTGAGGGCGCGAAGAATCTCGCGGCTGGTGGTGTCGATGGCCGCAACATCATCTATTAGTCGTGATGGGGCGCCGGGGGTATCGTGCAGTGCTTTTTTCCACAGTGGTAACCTGTTTCTAACTTCATTCACAAGGCGCACCGCGCCCATCACCGCCCGCTGCAGTTCGCCCACCCGCGATTGAAACGCCAGCAGCGCATCCCGATCGGCCGCCGGCAACGAAGGTGTGCCGAGCACAACGCACGTGAACGGCATCGGCGCGGCAAGTTCGGTGGTGACGCCGCAAATTCGCTTTGCCAGGGCAACCCGATAGGCGCCGGGCAATGCCAGCACGCCCTGCTCGCCCTCGTCGAACGGATTATCGCTCGGTTTCGGCAGTTCCGTAGGCGTGGTCGCCGCATAACGAAGGTCCCAGGAAACGCGGTTGAATCCCCTGGCATTCTTGCCGCTCAGACGGCGCACCACGTTGCCCGCTGCATCGGTCACCGTCAGAATAATAGCGGGTTCTTCCTCAGCGTCTTCCGCGCGCAACTCATCCCACGATGGAATGCGCGGGGTCCCTCCCTTTTTGATGATCTCCGCCTCTTTTTCCTGACGCTGCTTCTTTTTCGTTTTATATTCGTCCTTCAGGTAATAGGTAAAAGTAGCGCCAAAGGGCGGATTATCGGCGGTATAATACGAGGCGCCCTGAAATCCCTTTCCTTTCATGCCCAGCGGACGCGATTCGATGTACATCAAGGCTTCTCTTGTCGGGAAAAGCACTGCCTCTTTTTCCAGATCGCCAGCTGTGAGGAGGCGCAGCGGCGTGTAATCATCCAGCACGTAGAATCCCCTTCCGAACGTGCCCAACACCAGGTCGTTCTCGCGACGCTGAAGGGCGATATCTTTGGCTGCAATGGTTGGCAGCCCGCCTTTTAATCGAATCCACTTTATCCCGCCATCGATCGTAAAAAACACGCCGAATTCGGTACCGGCGAAGAGAAGATTCGGATTGACATGATCCTCGGCGAGCGCATAAACCGGGCCGTTCGCCGGCAAATTGCTGCTAATAGATTTCCAGGATTTCCCGGCATCGATGCTTTTTAAAATATATGGCTTGAAATCGGCATTTTTATGATTATCAAACGCGGCATAGACCGTGTTGGCATCGTGCAGGGATGCCTCGATGCGGCTCACATAGGCCACCCCGCTGATGCCGGGGAATTTTTCGATCTTTCTCCACGATTGGCCGCCATTCTCGGTTATCTGAATCAGGCCGTCGTCGGTGCCGACATAGATCAAGCCCTCTTTAATCGGCGATTCGGACAGCGCGACAATGTTGCCGAACTGAGAGGTGGAGGCGTTCTTGGATACCGCATCGATGCTCCAGATTCTGTCCATCACCGGAAGCTGGTTGCGATCGAGCTGGCGGGTGAGGTCGCCGCTGATGGGCGTCCAGGAGTCGCCGCGATCTTCGCTGCGAAACAACCGCTGCGCGGCAAAGTACAGTCGCGTATGTTTGTGGGGGCTGATGATCAACGGCGAATCCCAGTTCCACCGCAGGGCGGGGTCGCCTTTTTCCTCTTTCGGCTGAATACCGACCTGCTCGCCGGTCTTTCGGTCATAGCGCACCAGGACACCATATTGCGACTCGGAGTAGACGATGTTCGGATTTTTAGGATCGATGCGGGTGTAAAAGCCATCGCCGCTGGTGGTGACAAACCAGTCCGAGTTGACGATGCCGGACGAGCTGATGGTTCGGGACGGCCCACCCAGGGTAGCGTTGTCCTGCGTTCCGCCGTATACATAATAGAACGGAAGCGAATAATCGACCTCGACGCGATAGAATTGGGTGACGGGCAGATTGGGTTTATAGTTCCACGTTGCGGCGCGGTCGAAACTCTCGTAAATGCCGCCGTCGCTGCCGACGATGTAGTGGTCGGTGTCGTCCGGATCGATCCACATCGCATGATCGTCGACGTGTTTATACTTTCCCCCAAGGTTGTGAAAAGTTTTACCGCCGTCGTTCGTGACTTTCAGAAACACATCCATCGAATAGACCCGGTCTACGTCTTTGGGATCACAGAACAGTTCGTTGTAATACTGCGGGCTGCTGCTTTTATAATCGCTGCGTTTTTCCCAGGAGGCGCCACGGTCGGTCGAGCGGTAAAAACCACCTTTGTATTCCGGCAATTCGATGACGGCATAGAGCACATCCGGATTCACCGGAGAAAGGGCGAGTCCGATGCGGCCGACATCGCCCTTTGGCAGGCCGTTGGTCAGCTTTTTCCAGGTCTTGCCGGCATCTTCCGACTTGTAGATGGCCGATTCAGGACCGCCATTGATGAGGGTGAATACGTGTCGCCGCCGTTGATAGGCTGCAGCATAAAGAACATCCGGATTGCGCGGGTCCATGACGAGGTCGCTGACGCCGGTGTGCCGGCTGATGGTGAGCACAGAGTCCCAAGTCGCACCGCCGTCGGTGGTCTTGAACAGGCCGCGGTCGCCGCCGGAACCCCATAAGGGACCCTGCGCTGCGACGTACACCACGTTCGAATTACGCGGATCGACGACGATTTTACCGATGTGTTCCGATTTTTTCAGCCCCATATTTTTCCAGCTCTTGCCGCCGTCTTCGGAACGGTAAACGCCATCGCCGTATGACACGCTGCGCTGGCTGTTGTTCTCTCCAGTCCCCACCCAGATGACGAACGGATTATTCGGATCGATGGTGATGCATCCGATGGAATAGGACCCTTCGCCGTCGAAAATCGGCTCGAACGTCGTGCCGGCATTGATTGTCTTCCATACTCCGCCCGAAGCCACGGCGATGTACCATTCCCGTTTGTTGGAGGGATTGACGGCAATATCACCGATGCGCCCCGAGCTGACGGCCGGACCGATGCTGCGGAATTTCAATTCTGCAAACGTAGCGGGAGCGAATGGATTTTTATCGTCTTCAACGCTTTTATTCTCCGCGAGTCCATGTGAGGACAAAAGAATCAATGATAAAAGTAGTGCGTAGCGGTCAAGTTTCATGATACAGGCTCCTCTGTTACTTTACAGGTCACTGCCGGAAAAAATAGACAATCGGAGCATAAAAATCAAGCCTTTATTTGATAAAATACCTGGGCGCGTGCGTGTTAGCCGATAAGATCGGCATCCCCACAGAATCTTTTAGTGGAGACGGATCATACCATTATGATTGCAGCATCTTTCAATGACGTTACGCCCCCGCCGATGCATCGCAAGGAGGAATGCGCCATGATCGATCATGAATACAGGCGGTAACACATCGAGGCTTTAGGGGAGTTGTCCACCAAACCGTAAGTAAAATAAAAAAAGCCGATCGCCATACCTCTACCATCGGCGACCGGCTTGAATTCTTTATCTGTTCACCTCACTTTAAAAACTGCATGGTTTTTGAAGCCTCATAGTGCTCCGTTTTCAGCTTGTAGATGTATATTCCGCTCGGCACCATGTTGCCGTTTGAATCCATGCCGTTCCATCGCGCTGAATAATATCCCGGCCGTTTATGCTCATCCACTAACGTTCGTATCAACTGCCCCAGCGTATTATAGACGTTCAACGTCACCAATCCGGCCTCCTTGATCCTGAACGCAATTTTGGTCTCGGGATTAAAAGGATTGGGATAATTTTGCTCCAGCTGATAGACGGAGGGATTCGTTATCGTTATAGAGATGGCCTCGTGCATCCGGGCATTGCCTTCAAAACTGACGTCGGCCAACTTGTAAAAGTACGTTTTTCCGGCCTCAACGTTGCGATCGATGTACTGGTAGTATTTCGCTGAGGCGCTGTAACCGGCGCCCGCGATCAGCTCATCGTTAATGCGAACATAGTCGCCCTTTTCATCTTCCGATCTATAAATGTTGAAACCAAGGTTTTCGGATTCTGATTGCGTCATCCATTGCAATGAGACGCCGTTAACGGTAAACGTAGCCGTGAACGAGCTCAGTTCGACGGGAACGATGAGCGAGACGCGATAGTCTTCCACTTCACCGCTGGGGGCAGAACCGTAATAGGGTAAATCAATCGTCCGGCTATCCGATAACCTGAATCGGGCATAGACCATGGCATCGGGTTGATGGGTCAAGGGCACTGCAAAATTCAAAGCATTATCACCTGCCGATAGCGCTTGATTTTGAAAAATGTGCTCACCGGCATCATCCCAGTCGCCGTCATCATTAAAATCGATCCAGGCGTGCAACAGCCCGGCAGCGCTGGCGTTCACGGTCACAGTGGCGTTCGTGCCCTGCACCAGCTGGGGTGGAAAGGTCACGCCGTCCTCATCATTGGGAGATTGAGCGTTATCGTCGCCGAGGGCATTCACGCTTTGCAGACCGTCCATTTCCCAGTCGATTTCATCGCCCAGGTGAAATCCCTGCAGTATGGCGTGTCTTGCGCCGTCGCTGGCGAGCAGGGTGGGAAAAGTGGGGTCCGGCGCATCGCCAAAATCGTAACGCAGTTCATCTATGGCCACCTGATAGTCTTCCACCTCTCCATCGCGCGCCAGGCCGGTAAAACTCAAACCGCTTTCGGTGCTAAAACGAAAGCGGGCAAAAGTCGGCCCGATTTGCGCATCAGCGGGAACGGTAAAAGTCAGGTTATGAGAGCCGGACGAACCCAGCAGAGTGTTGACGAAGATATGTTCGCTGGCATCCTGCCAGTCGCCGTCGCCGTTAAAATCGATCCAGCCGTTCAATATACCGGCCATGCCGGTTGTCACGGTTATATCGGCATCTCTTGCCTGGGTGAGAGACGATAGGAAGGTGACGCCGTCTTCATCATCCATGTTGTTCAGGTCATCTCCGGCGGCCGAGGCGTGAGGTTGGCCGTCCATTTCATAATCCACTGCGGCGCCGAGGTTTACGTCGGGAACGATCATGTGCCGGGCGCCGTCGTTCGCCAGCAGGGTCGGAAAGGTCGGATCCGGGGCATCGCCAAAATCCAGTTCCACACACAGTGTTTGTATTTCGATGCGGTAATCGATGCGGCTCTCGGAATTGACCTCGAATCGAATTTCCGAGCGTTCGCAAGCCGGCTGCGGCGTGATGCCGCTGTAGGAAAATTCGTTGCCGTGCTGAAATTCCGGCGCCGGCGCAAACGGCCCCTCATACACCATAAAGGCGACACCGCTCGGCGGACTGGGAAAGGGTAAGGTCGGATCAGTCGGGCAGAGCAGCGGATCATTATGCCATAAAATCATGTGATCGGTAAATCCCAGCGTTAATTGCCCGGAACCGTAAACCAGGGACCATTCCACCTGCACCCAGACGTTTTTGCTGGCGTTTTCGCGATATTCATTGGGCACGTCAATCTTGGCGATGACAAATTGCGCCTGTGGCCCGGTGTTGGACGCCGTGCCGGTAGCAACGACGCGCGTCCAATGCTGATATCCCTGCGGATTATCCCACCAGAAGGGGGTGTTATCCGCCAGGGCTGCGCCCGACATGGCGCATAACGCAAACACCACCATCCAAATACAGGCCATTGATTTGCTTTTCATGATTGATTCCTCCAAAATCTCCTTAAAATGAATAATTTAATGTTCTGGTTACACCGATTTTGTTTACTTCAAGCCACACATTAACGACTTGACAAGCTGACAAGCCACAATATCGAGGATCGATTTTTTAAAATATATTTTCTTAATTAATTATTAAATAAATAGTTAGTCCGTTTTAAATAAAAAAAGCCTGTCACTTTCAATCAATACATGCCAATATACATGCCAAAAAATAACATTTTCATTCTAAGGCTATTCTCCTGTCCGGCCATTAATAGCCCCGGCGTACGCCTCGTATATTCTGAAAATACCTTGCTATTCATCGATAAAATCGCCAATTTCCCGTACATGAACCGGAATAGTCTGTTCGCGGTCATTATAAAACAGCGGGGAGCAGACAGCACCTTTTACCCGATTTTAACTTCAAAATCAATAAAGGGAACCAGGAATCAAGTCAGGGAATAAAATAATTGCTATCGGTATGATTGGGTGCCTGGGATGGGTATGGCAGCCGGCGGCGAGCCTGAATGCTCAGACCGTCACCGGTCAGATCACCGGGCGCGTGGTTACCGGCGACGGAAATGCGCTCCCCGACGTGCTGATCCGGGTGGGTAAATCCAATATCGTTGGGTTGACGAATAGGGATGGCCAATTTCACATACAAAATGTAGCGCCCGGCAGCGTTGATATCGCCCTGACACGCATCGGGTACGAACAAAAAATAATTAACCATATCCCCATAACGGCAGATTCTACTTATGACCTGGGCAGGATCGTTTTGACAGCCCGGGTTTTATTTTTTGGCGAAACCGTGGTATCGGCGACGCGCAGCCGGAATCCGGCATATAGCACCTCTTCTCCTTTGAATGTCGTCTCGGCCTCTCAACTGGCGGAGCGAGCTGTCAAGACCTCGGCCGAAGCCTTGCGCGAGGAGACCGGCATCTTTGTGCAGAAAACCAGTCACGGCGGCGGCTCGGCCATTATTCGAGGGCTCGGTTCCAATCAGATACTCCTTCTGGTCGACGGCATCCGACTGAATAATTCGACCTATCGCCTGGGCAACCACCAGTATCTGACAACCGTAGATGCCAATATGCTGTCGCAGATAGAAGTGATTCGCGGACCCAATTCGGTTTTATACGGCAGTGACGCTCTGGGTGGCAGCATAAACCTGATCAGCAAAAAGCCGCTTTTTTCTTCCGACGGCCCCAAACTAAATTACCGATGGCTCAATCGTTATGCCACGGCGGATGAGGAAAAGACCAGTTACGGCGAACTTGCGCTGATGGGGAAACGATGGGGGTTTTTCGCGGGACTCGGTTATAAGGACTATGGCGATTTGAAACGAGGCGAACACAGCGAGCATGCGGAATTGGAAAAATCGAAACACGGCGCCGTGCAGTCGCCGACCGGTTTCAGTGCTTACGATGCGAATGTCAAGTTGATGTTCAGGGCAACCTCGCAGCAATACTGGACGCTAGCGTACCAGCTCAGTCGTCAGAATAAAGTGCCGCGTTACGATAAATACGAAAATGACGATTACCATCGCTGGCTCTATCATCCGCAAAAACGCGATCTCTTCTACCTCACCTATGAAAATCATCTACAGGCAAAATGGCTGCAGAACATCAAAGCGACTGTTTCGTGGCACCGGCAGGAAGAAGGGCGCGAACAGCAGAAGCGATTTGATTCGGAGATAACGGATGAGAATGATATCGTCCATACAGCCGGCATCGGCCTTCAGTTTAATCCTCTTTTCAGGAATCATTCCCTGGTCTATGGGTTCGACGTATATTATGATCGCGTCGCCAGCAGGGCTAATACCATGAATCCATTCACGAGGATTAAACAATGGCAGACGCGCGGCCGCTTCCCGGATGGGGCGGTCTATGTAACCGGCGGGGTGTTCTGGCAGGACCAATGGCAAATCTCACCTTCTCTGCGGCTGTTGTTGGGTTCGCGATTCAGCTATGTCGATACGGAGTTTCGCGGTGAGCCCGGGCCGGTGCAGCAGCAATTCAGCGCCCATACAACAAGTTTAGGTCTGATTTATGCCGTCACCTCATATTTCAATCTGACCGCAAATTTAGGACAAGCTTTTCGGGCTCCGAATCTGAGTGATATCACCAAACTGGGCGAATCCAAGGGGCGGGTGTATGAGGTGCCGAACCATGATCTGAAACCGGAAAAAATGCTCAATATCGATATCGGCTTGAAAATATATTCGGATAGGGCAAAAATGACGGTTTCGGCTTATTACGCTCAAATTTATGATTTGCTCGCCAGCGCCGATGCCACCTATCACGGTTCGACGACCATCCAGCGCAACGGAGAGGAATACATCATCAAATCCAAGCAGAACATCGGCCGGGCATATATGCGCGGTGTGGAATTCTCGCTGGATTGTCTAATGCTTGATAATCTGCACCTGTACGGCAATGGCCATTCCACCTTCGGACAAAATACCACTCTGAACGAACCCATCGGCGGCATTCCGCCGACCTGTGGCCTGTTAGGATTGAAATGGATGGAAAGCGGTTTCTTTGCAACGGCTTATGGGCGGTTTGCCGCGCGTCAGAACCGTCTCTCCGCCGATGACCTGGATGATCCGCGCATTCCCGAGGGCGGCACGCCGGCCTGGTGGATTTTGAATATTCGTGCCGGCGCAACGGTTTTTGATAGCTGCCGGCTGCAATTCGGAGTGGAGAATATTTTCGACCTCAACTACCGCGAGCACGGTTCCGGTGTGAATGGGCCGGGGAGAAATTTTATCGTGAGTCTTGAGATTGCAAAAAGTAAATAATATAGCCTCTCATTGCGAGTTGGGTATGGCAAAATTCCCATGATTCCCGAAAGGATACAAAAAAGACTGTCATTGCGAGTGGAGGAACAGTGTATTTATAAGAACAGTATATGCCGTGAAACGAAGCAATCCCCGCCATGTCC
>JAFGSU010000396.1 GCA_016934435.1 Candidatus Zhuqueibacterota bacterium
CCGATGGAATCGTAAGGATTTGTACCCCGATTTTTGAGGCCGGGTACCTGGACGGCATCGGTATGCAGGACCATGATCAATACGACGCTCCGACGGCTGAACAATGGATCGCTTCCTATAATAAATTCGATCCCATCTGCAGCGAAATGGCGGTGACCGAGCTGGATGTTACCACCGGCTATGCCGATCCCACGGCCACTGTGCTAACTACCCAGGCCAATCAATATGGGCAGCTATTCAAATGTTTTGTCGAAAGAAGTTATTTTTCTGGACGCGGCAAAATCATCAGTGTTTCCAAAGACGGCTTGAACGACCAGTGGACTTTCAAGACCAATCAATCCTCCTCGCTCTGGGATGCGGAGAATCAGTGCAAGCCGGCGTTTTATGCCGTTGTCGAGGTCGGCAATAGTTACAACGCCCTGGATTCGTTAATCGCGCACGCGGATACCTTGCAGGCGAGCAGATATACGACGGATTCCTGGTCCCAATTTTGCGCAGCCTTATCATGCGCAAGAAATGCAAAAAATAATACCTATTCGAATTCGGTTTCTGCTGCCGATGCTTTGCGCAATGCATCGGATTCGCTGATTGCAGCCATCGATGGATTAGTGGAGGTCTCGACCAATGTTCCTTTGGTCAGTGGCCACCATCCGGATTCTTTTTCCCTCAGTCAAAATTATCCGAATCCATTCAATCCCCAGACTACCATTGCGTTTTCATTGCCTATACCGTGCGACATCCAGGTGACGCTTTATGATGACTTGGGCAGGATGGTTGCGGTACTTGCGCGTGGATTTTTTCAGGCTGGATATTATAAAATCGACCTGAACGCAATTGATCTCGTCTCCGGTGTCTATTTTTACAGATTGCAGGCAGGGAGGTACACCAAGATAAAAAAAATGACCCTATTCAGGTAGGGTGGGTCAGGATTCACCCTATGAAAGGATGACATGAGCATTCCGGGGCTGACGTTAATAGCAGAATCAATCAATGATTCCGTGCCATCTACGCATCAACTCTATGAAGATGGAAACATGGACGCGATTATTGATCTGGCCAGGAGCCAGGCCAAAGCCGGCGCCCATTATATCGACGTCAATGTCGGACTGCGAGCGCCGGATTTTATGGCCGAATTGGTAAAACGGATTCAACAGCACTTGTCTTTGCCGCTGGCCATCGATGCCCCGGATGTCGACATCGCCGCAGCCGGTTTGCAAGCCTACGACCTAAAACGCGCCGGTAACCGTAAGCCGATACTCAACTCGATCACCGAGGCGCGACTGGAAATGTTCGATTTGTATGCAGAACAGCCGTTCATGCCCATCCTGCTTATCACCGAAGGCATGGATGATTCCGGCACAATGATTATGAATAAAACAGCCGAGCAGACCTACAGGACGGCAAAAAAAATAGTGGACATGGCGCGATCCCGGATCAAAAATGTGAAGAATCATGAATTGATCCTCGATCCCGGCATCGTTCCCATCGGCAGCGATACCGAAGGCAATTTCACGCGGCTGATGCGGACGCTGGAGCTCATCCACAACGATGGCGATTTAGCCGGCATCCATATCAGCGTCGGCTTGAGCAATTTTACCAACCTTCTGCCGGCTAAAAAACCGGACGGCTCGCCGGTCAAAAGTCCCCTGGAGAGCGCCTTCCTGACCATGGCGATGCCCGTAGGATTGGACACCATCATTGGGTCTGTCAAGCGTAACTATACGCTGTTGCCGGATGATCATCCTGCGATGCAATGTTTACAGGATGTACTGAAACTGAATGGCGTATACGCTGTTATGAGGGTGATGAGCTATTTTTCCTGATGGATGAATGACGATATCTTTGAGTGTATTGATGAAAAATCGGAAATGAATAATGCCAATTTAGGAGCAGGATCATGCAGGACGTTGTCGAAAAAATTGCCCTTTGTGTTGAATTAGGTAAAATTAACAGGTCGTGCCCGTTTCCACCGGAGATGAAAGGACAGGAGGGAGCCGACGAGATTGCCGCCGCCGCATTAAAAAATGGCGTGGCCCCGGATGCTCTGTTGCAAGGTTGTATGCTGGGTATGGAACGGATCGGAAAAAAATTCGCTGAGAAAACAGCCTTTGTACCCAATCTTATCATTTCCGCCGAAGCCATGAAAGCGGTGACCAGGCATTTAAAACCGTTTTTAGAATCCGGCGCTATCAAACGCAAGGGGCAATTTGTTATCGGCACGGTTGCCGGCGATCTGCATGATATCGGCAAAAATCTCGTCGGCATGGTGCTCAAGGGCGGCGGTTATGAGGTGATCGACCTCGGCGTGGATGTGACGACGCCGAAATTCTTGCAGGCCATTGCGGATCATCCGGGATGTTTTGTTGGACTCTCGGCGCTGCTGACCACGACCATGCCGCAGATGCAGGCCAGTGTGAGAGCTATCAAGGAAACCTCTCCCGATACCAAAGTTTTAATAGGCGGCGCGCCGGTGACGCAGGATTTTTGTACCCGTATCGGTGCTGATTTTTACTCACCCGAGCCGCAGGGAGCGGTGGATTATCTGAATCAGATCGTCGGTTAAATATCGATACGGCCAGGTTACGTTCCACTGGTTCATCGTGGATGTAACACCGAACAAGTTATGGAGGGTGTAATTGAAGGCTGTTCTCAAGAGACTGACTTGGTCTCTGATTCTATTCTGGACGCTATTTTCCTTTCAAATTTTCGCTAAAGTCAAACTGCCGAAATTAATCAGCCACGGCATGGTGCTGCAGCGCGACGCCGAGGTGAAAATCTGGGGATGGGCCGCTGAAGGGGAAGAGATATCCGTAAGATTCAATGGACATGATTATACAACCAGGGCCGATCGCCTGGGGGAATGGCGTGTAATTCTTTCTGATTTAAAAGCCGGTGGCCCATACGAAATGCGTGTACAGGGAACCAATGCCATCATTATAAAGGATATTATGATCGGTGATGTATGGGTGTGCTCGGGCCAGTCCAATATGGAACTACCCATGAGCCGGGTCAGCTGGATGTATCCATCTGAAATTGCAGCATCTGAAAATACATTCATCAGGCATTTTTACGTGCCGCGGCAATATAATTTAATCGAACCTGAAAGTGATTTTATAGGGGGCAGCTGGCAATCTGCAAATCCCAGGACTGTTCTTGGTTTCTCGGCTGCCGCCTACTTTTTTGCCAGGGAATTGTACGATAGATACAAAATCCCCATTGGTTTGATCAACGCCGGCCTGGGCGGTTCACCCATCGAAGCCTGGATGAGCGAGGCGGCTCTGAAGGCATTCCCGAGCCATTACCAGGAAGCACAACGGTTTAAAGATACCCTGCTGATAAAGCGAATTATGGAAGAAGATAACGCCAGAATCGCTTCCTGGTACAGCCGGTTACGGCAAAATGATGCAGGATATAAAGACGCGACAACTCCGTGGTATTCCCCCGATCTGAATACGTCGGATTGGGATCAGATGAAGCTTCCGGGCTATTGGTCGGATACGGAACTTGGGCCGGTGAACGGCGTCGTCTGGTTTCGGAAAAAAATAAACATCCCCGAGTTACTCGAGGACAACGAGGCAAAATTAATTTTAGGTAGGATTATCGACGCCGACTCGGTTTTCCTCAATGGTGTTTTTGTTGGTACGACCAGTTATCAATATCCGCCGCGGCGATATGAGGTGCCGTCGCATGTGCTCAAGAAAGGTGAAAACACCATCGTCGTTCGCGTGATCAGTAATACGGGCAAAGGCGGCTTTGTCCCGGACAAGCCTTATGAATTGGTGGTGGGAGATGTATCCATCGACCTGCGCGGAGACTGGCAATATCGCCTCGGCGCACAGATGGAGCCTCTGGCGGGTCAGACGTTCATCCGCTGGAAACCAATCGGATTGTATAACGCCATGATCGCTCCCATGCTGAAATATTGTATAAAGGGTGTGATATGGTATCAGGGAGAATCCAATGTTGCGCGACCGAAGGAATACAGAGACCTTTTCACTGCCCTCGTCCGCGATTGGAGAAAGAACTGGAAGATGGGCGATTTTCCTTTTATATTTGCACAATTGCACAATTACGGGGCAGCCAAAGACCATCCTTCGGAAAGCAACTGGGCTTTATTGCGAGAAGCCCAGCTTCAAACGCTGTCCCTACCCGGCACCGGAATGGCGGTGACCATTGATATCGGCGAATGGAACGACATCCATCCGCTCAATAAAAAAGATGTCGGCAAACGGCTGGCGCTGGCGGCGCAAAAGGTGGCCTATGGCGAGGAACATGTGGTTTACTCAGGGCCCATCTACAGGTCGATGGCGATCGATGGGAAGAAAATAATATTGATGTTCACGAATATCGGCGGCGGACTGGTGGCTCGCGGCGGTGAAGGATTGAAGGGTTTTGAGGTGGCTGGCGCTGAGAAAATATTTGTCCGGGCAAAAGCGAAGATTAAAGGCGATAAAGTCGTTGTATGGAGCGCCAGGGTCAAAAAACCGGTAGCGGTGAGATATGCCTGGGCCGATAATCCACAGGGCGCGAATCTATACAACAGGGAAGGCTTGCCCGCCTCGCCGTTTAGGACGGATGAATAGTAAGTGCATCTCTTCGCTTTTAAAATAATTAAAAATAATTAATTACACGATCGGTTATGACCATAATGTTATATAGCATAGAGGACAAAGGTAAATAATTATATAGGAAAACAGATGGAAGACAGGAATTTACACACACTCTACTTCACGGTTCGAGTTTTTTCTCCGTTGGTGTTGTTATTCTTTTTTTTGAATACTTTTGCACAATCAATCCAGGTCAGTGGAACGGTTACTGCATCAACAACGCCGGTGCAAAATGCCTCCATTACGTTCATCGACAGCGGCGACACCACGCGGCAGTTCTCAACTTTGACAAATTGTCAGGGCGAATATTCGATCAGCATCCTGACATCGGTGAGGCAGCAAGATCATCTACCCGATCATTTTAACCTGGATCAGAACTATCCCAATCCATTTTCATCTGTAACCGCCATCCCCTACCGATTGGATATACCATCCGATGTATACATCACCATCTATGATGTTCTGGGCAGGGAGGTTAAAAAAGTTGCGATGGGTGTCAAAGCGGCAGGCACCTACCAGTTTGTGTGGGATGGCTTGAATGACCTCGGGGAAAGCGTTGCTACCGGAATGTATTTCTATCGTCTGCAGGCAGGGGCGAAATCACTGGCCAGGAAGATGATTTATGCTCATGACGCCGATCATGCTTTTGCTTCAGTGTCCGGCCGTTTTTCGCAACAGCCGATGCAGCTGAATTCGGTAGGGAAATCCATGCAACAGTCAGCCTTCACGGTTCGGATTGCAAATACCGCTGTTACCTTACCTGAGATCATTCCAAAGCAGATCGAGAATGTCGTGCTGCAGGACAACGCCATCCTGGATTTCACGGTCGACGAGTATATCAATCCAAATGCGGCTTATGTTTTCCTCGATAGTCTGCAGCAGTATATCAGCGGATTCGGCGCGGCGAACATCTTAAACTGGCGGCCCGATATGACGGCCGATAATATAAATAAAGCTTTTGGCACGGATGATGGACAAATCGGACTCACCATTCTCCGTCTTCGTATACCGCCGGACGCAAACGGCTTTGCCGCCAATGTCCGCACGGCTCGGGCAGCCTATGCTCGCGGCGTAACAATCATCGCCTCACCCTGGTCGCCGCCGGCCCGCATGAAAACCAACAACAATCTCGTTGGCGGCAGGCTGTGTGAGACTGCTTATGCAGATTATGCCGCGCATTTAAAGTCCTTCGCCGATTATATGGCATGCAATGGCGCGCCATTGTTTGCGATCTCGATTCAAAACGAACCCGACGTTAAAGTGACCTACGAATCCTGCGATTGGAACGCCGCGGAGATGCTCAAGTTCGTCAGAGAAAACGCTCCGGACATCGGCACGTTAATCATTGCGCCCGAATCGTTCAATTTTAATCAGGCCCTCTCAGATCCGATCCTGAACGATTCCACCGCGGCCTCCCATGTCGCCATCATCGGCGGACACATTTATGGAGGGGGCCTCTGCAGTTATCCATTAGCTCAAAGCAAAGGCAAAGAAATTTGGATGACCGAGCACCTGGATACCGACACCTCCTGGGTGAAGGTATTGGCAACGGGCAAGGAGATCAATGACTGCATGTTTGCCGGCATGAACGCTTACATCTGGTGGTATATCGTCCGATTTTATGGTCCGATCAAAGAAGACGGCAGGGTGAGCAAGCGCGGCTATGTCATGTCACAGTTTGCCCGGTTCATGAGGCCCGGCTATTTCAGGGTGTTCGCTACGCAACGTCCGCAATACCGGGTTTATGTTACGGCTTATCAAGGTGATTCTAAAGTAGTTATTGTGGTGATCAACCTTAACACGCAACCCGTGGAACAAACATTTGTTTTGAAAGCCGGGTATACTTCAATTTTTAGACCATATGTGACATCGATTGAAGAAAATGCGCAAGAAAAAGCCGATATTGCTACGTGTGCCGGCAAGTTGAGGGTCATGTTGCCGCCTTCGAGCGTGACAACGTTCGTGTCACAATAAATCTATGGCAATATGCGAGGTGTGATGGGTGGTTTTAAGTGAGATCGTTGAATGGCCGGGTCAAAAAATCGATCAACCATTGTCAGCAGGCGAATTTTTAACCTTTATATCAAGAGGAAATATATGTCCAGATATTTTCTGACTTTATACGTTTGTTTGCTGTCCCTGCGCTGCGGAGGCGGACAGTCTCCGTCATTCTACAGCTATATGAATCCGGTCATACCGGGCGATCACGCCGATTGCACATTGACTAAAATCGGCAACGATTTTTACACCACCGGTTCTTCGTTCAACGTCACGCCGGTCATCTATCACTCGACCGATCTGGTGCACTGGCAGGCCATCGCCCAGCCGGTGAGCGCTGCGTGGTCGGGATACGGCGACGCGCCGGGAGGCGGCTGCTGGGGCGGCCATATGGTATTGTATAATGGCGAATACTGGCATTTCTTTTCCAGGGACAATACCATGCATTTTGTCAAAGCGCCTGATCCGAAAGGTCCCTGGAGCATGCCGGTAAAAGTCAGCAATCCGGCGAGTCTGCCCTACGGCCTGGGATATGATAATTCCATTTTTATCGACGATGACAACAAATGGTATCTGGTGGTGAAAAACGGTAAACCCAACAACGGCATGATCGAGCTGGGCAATAATGGACAGCCGACCGGTGTTGTCTATGATTTGAACTGGCTGAATCCCGATCCATACTATCCCTATAGCTGGGCGGAAGGGCCGGTGATGTGGAAATACGGCGGCTACTATTTTTATTCGTTTGCCCGTGACCTTAGTGGCGGGCAAAAAGTGATGCGCAGCAAAACCCTGACCGCCGACCAGTCGTCATGGGAAATGTTAGGCGACTTTTTCAACGAAAACGATCCAAAAAAAGGCACATCACTTTTCACCAGCCCGAATCATGCCTCGCCGGTCGTCATGCTGGATGACAGCACATCGTGGGTCATGCATCCGCTGTACGCCAAAGGAGAGTGGAAAGGCCAGGGCAGGCAGGGACTCTTGAATCAGGTTCGGTACGACGCAGACGGGAGACCTGTAGCCGATTACCCCATAAACCAGTCATTCCCAGCGCCGCAATTACCAAGCAGCGGCATCCCCTGGATGGTGCCGAAATCGGACTTTTTCGATTCACAGGTTTTAAACCCGGAGTGGTCATTTTTAGGCTATACAGCAGCCGATAAATGGTCGCTCAGCGATCGACCCGGATGGTTGCGCTTGACTCCCAAGAACCGGGCGAAAGCCAATACGGTAATTAAAAACGACGGCGAACACAATTATTCTCTCATCACCCGTCTCAATTTCCAGCCCAAATCCGTTTACGATGAGGCCGGACTCTGGATCATGCGCGGCGACGAAAAGATGTTCGTCAAACTGGCCAGCTCGTTATCGGCGGATGGTAAAAAGGTGGTCTCCTTCAGTTACGAGGACAGCAAATACGAGGCGGAAAACAGCCCGGGCGATACCCTGTGGCTCAAGCTGGTGCGGATTAATCATAAAATTTACGGCTATTTCAGCGGCGACGGCAGCGCCTGGACGGAAGTGGGTGCGGCCGTCAATATAACGCAAATCGATTCCTATTCCGATTACTCGACCTTTACCGGAACCCGGCAGGGCTTGTATGTGGCAGGAACCAGCGACGCCTTTTTTGACTTTTACATCTACCGCGATGCTTACACGCCGATTCTGGCGGAATGTCCCGCCGATCAATACGGCACCTCTCGGACATATAACAATCAGGGATATGTGCTGGATAACATCCATGTCGACGATTGGGCTTTGTACGCGGGTGTTGAATTCGGCACTGCCGAATATAACAGGACGTCGGATTCGCTCAAGGTCATCGCTTCCTGTGCAGGCGCTGGCGGAAGTGTCGAAGTGTGGCTCGATTCACTGCAAACCGGCCGTAAAATTGTCGAATGTCCCATCCGTGATACCGGCGGTTTGAGGACGTTTCAGACCTTCACTTCGGCTGTGGAACCCGTCGGCGGCCGCCACGATGTCTATTTAAAATTTGCCGGCGCTGGCAGCAACAAACTTTTTCAGCTGCAGGGTTTTTATTTCACCGCAAAAGTAGCGACCGGTACTTCCGCCCCGGAAAAGTCGAATTCAGCCGTGTCGCAAACATACAAGTTGCAGCAGAACTATCCGAATCCCTTCAATCCATCTACAAAGATCGTATTTAATGTTCCCGACCATGGTTTCGTCTCATTAAAGGTCTACAATATGTTAGGCGAAGAAGTAGGTGAACTTGCCGGAAAAATGTTCTCCACCGGCGCGCATGCCGTGATATTCGATGCGTCGCGTACCGCAGGTGGGGTCTATTATTACACATTAAGAGCTAATGATTTCGTGCAGACCAGAAAAATGGTCATCGTGCATTAACATATAATGGCTCAAAAAGCTAAAATTTAAGGAGAAAGATCATGCCGTTCAGCCGAACATTTGTTTTTTGTCTGCTGTTGAATGTAGCCGGCCTGGTTGCCGCATCGACTCCGAATAAAATTATTGTAAACATCGATCTCGGCACGGAAAAAATCAGCAAGCATATCTACGGCCATTTCGCCGAACACCTTGGCAACTGCATTTACGGCGGATTCTGGGTTGGTGATAATTCTCCGATACCCAACACCCGCGGCATCCGTAACGACGTTATCGCAGCGCTGCGAGAAATCGATCCGCCGGTGGTGCGCTGGCCCGGCGGCTGTTTTGCCGATACCTACCACTGGAAAAACGGCATCGGCCCGCGCGACCAGCGACCGGCCATTATCAATTCCACCTGGGGCGGCGTCAGCGAGGACAACAGCTTTGGCACCCATGAATTTCTCGATCTTTGTGAGCTGATCGGCGCGGAGCCCTATATCTGTCTGAATGTCGGCAGCGGCACGGTACAGGAAGCGGCCGAGTGGGTCGAGTATGTCAACTCCGATGCCAAAAGCCCGATGACGGACCTGCGCAAGAAAAACGGCCGGGAACAACCCTGGAACGTACTATTCTGGGCGGTGGGCAATGAGAGCTGGGGATGCGGCGGCAATATGACGCCGGAATACTATGCCGACCTATTCAAACGGTTCTCGACCTATCTGCGCGCCGGCAAACTGTATCGAATCGCCAGCGGCGGCACTGATCCCGATTTCCACTGGACGGAAGTCCTGCTGCAAAAAACGCAAAATTATCAACATCTGATTCAGGGTTATTCCTTCCATTACTACACTTTTTGCCACGGATGGAACCATAAAGGATCGGCGACCCAATTTGATGAAAATGACTGGTTTCATACCATGAAAAACACCCTATTCATGGAAAAACGCCTCGAACGCCACATCGCCCTGATGGATGAATACGACCCGGAGAACAAAATCAGTTTAATGGCTGATGAATGGGGTAACTGGTTCGATGTTGAACCCGGCACCAATCCAGCTTTTCTCTACCAGCAAAATACGCTGCGCGATGCCGTAACGGCGGCGCTGTATCTCAATATTTTTAACAAGCATGCCCGAAGGGTTAAAATGGCGAACATTGCCCAGACCATTAACGTCCTGCAGGCCATGCTGCTGACCAAAGGTGACATGCTGATAAAAACGCCGACTTTTTATGTTTTCAAAATGTATAAAGTGCATCAGGATGCCATTTTGCTGCCGATCCACCTGACCTGCGATGATTATGTTTTCGACGGAATGAATCTGCCGAGTGCCAGCGCCTCCGCTTCAAAAGACGTGGAAGGGAGGATTAACCTGTCTATAACCAATATCAATCCGAATAAGGATGTAAAGATTAAAATTGAATTGAGGGGGATCAACAGGATAGCAAAGGTGACGGGAGAAATCATTACCGCTGCAGCCATGAATGAGTATAATGATTTTGCTAAACCTGAAAAGGTCCTTTGTAAACCATTTTCAGCGTTTACAGTCGATAAGAATCTGCTGCGAGTATCGCTCCCTTCGAAATCGGTGGTTACTCTGGAGATGGAATAGCAATTTTGGCGAAAGACGGGGGAGATTGTTTCATTTTAGGTTCGTATACATATGAATAGTACAAAAAAGTTATGCCGACAGGTAATACTGGATCAATAAGGGTGAATATGTTGACCTTATTTTCAGCCGTTGAAACCTTAGGAGCATCATGAGTGAGAAATATTCACCTTATTTCCTTATTTGCTATAAACGTTTTAAAAAACAAGGTGTACCAAATTTTGATTAATTTATTCATTTTTACGGCTATATATTGAAAGGGAACTAGAATGCGATTATATTGTATTGGATCATGTACTCTTATTTTGGCGGCTCGGAATCGAACGATTTGCTATTTTATCGTCCCATTACTATTCTGTATATGCCTGGCTTTTTGCGAGGCAATTGCGCAGCCTTCCGGCGGGCCGTACGGTCCGATCGCAGGGACCTATGAGTTGCCGGCGGTCCCTGGAAAAATATATTACGTCGCAACCGACGGCAATCCTGAGAAAAACGGCGCTTCGCTGAATCAACCAACTACCCTATCGGCGGCAATTTCGCGTGTGATAACAGGTGATGCCATCATATTGCGCGGCGGCACCTACCGCATCGGCAATCTATTCTTGAATCAGGGTATCACCATTCAACCGTATACCGATGAACAACCGATTTTGAAAGGCACCTACATTGCCGACAAATGGCAGGATCTCGGCAACGGCTTATGGACTAGTTCATGGTCTCATCTTTTCCCTTCCCGACCGGAGACTTGGTGGCGGCGTCACCGGGAAGGTAAGAAGACGCCGTTGCATCGTTTCAACAACGATATGGTTTTCGTCGACGGCAAATTTCTTCAATCCGCCGGCTGGGAGGGCGAAGTCGATGCTAATAGCTTCTACATAGACTATGATGCGCAAGTTGTGTATATCGGCATCGATCCGACGGACAAGTTGATCGAGATCACCGCTTTTGATTGCGCCATCACCCGAACGACAGAGCAGGTGCACGGCAAGAAATCGGATCGCAAGGGGCCGGTCATTCGCGGCATTACCTTTGCACAATACGCCTACCGCGCCCTGGAGATCGAAGGTACGGACCCTGAGGGAATATCGCCGGAGGCCGAACACGGCAAAGAGGTGGTGGGCACGACCCTGGAACATTGCACGATTTCATTTTGTTCCCGCGTCGCCGGATATTTGCGTGGCGATTCATTGACGATTCGTCACTGCCGCGTCAGCGATACCAGCACCGAAGGCATTTATGTGCTCAGTTCTAACGACGTTTTGCTGGAAAAGAATATTTTCACCCGCAACAATATCGAACAAATCACTGGCTACTATCCGGCGGCGGTGAAGATTTTCAACCAGTGTTATCGTGTCACCTGCCGGGATAACCTGGTCATCGATCTGCCCTATTCGAACGGTATATGGTACGATGTCGGCAACGTCGACGGCGTTTTCATCAATAACTGGGTCGAAGGCGTCGGCAATATCAAAAGCAGGTTTTCCGTCGATCAGCCCTGGCCGAGCGATAACGGATTTTTCTTCGAGATTTCCAAGATCGCCGTTTGTGCCGGTAATGTCTTTGTCGATTGCGACCACGGCTTATGGGTGCTTAACAGTTCTGACGTCCATATCTACAATAATACTTTCGTCAACAGCACCGCCTGCATTGCTCGTAATGCGCGCAGCGCCGCCGGCGACCATTTCGGCTGGCATCCCAGCACCGGTCCGGATGTGGATGAACGGGATGGCCACATATTCGTCAATAATTTGATGGTCGGCGACAAAGATTTTGACAGGCTGCTGTTATACGTCTGGCAGCCGGCTGTGTTATGTGATAAAGTCACCGGCACACAGTTGGCGCAGCTCGATCATAATGTCTATGTGACCGCATCGAATAGAGCCAATCGGCCGATCATTTTATGGAGCCCGGAAAAGAACGAACAGTGTCGATCGACATATGCTTCACTTGAGGCATTTCATGCCAAACATGCGGAATTTTCAACGAATAGTCGGTATTTGCCGAATTATAACGGCCCCCTGTTCAAAAGTCCGGAACTCGGTCATTATCAGCTGTTGCCGGCATTCCCGGGGATCAATACCGGGAAGGATTTGCCTGCGAGCGTAAAATATTTACCTCATCCGTCACAAAAAACGGTAGGAGCATATCCATCTCTGCAGTAAAAACGGATCGCGCAGCGGATGTATTGCGTGATGGCATACAACTCGGAGCATTCAAACCCTGGAGAAGACCGGTCAAAATGCGACACCAAAAACTGATGAGGGAACTTGTCACTTGACAAGGTCATATAATACCCATACATTTTGCTGCAGGCTGAAAGAATCATAATGGAAGGAGTGAACAAAAGAATGAAGAGCCGTTTTTTTACAATTATTGTGAATACTATAAAAAGAGATGCAGGTTTGTTCTTCTTCGGTTATGGCAATCTATTGATGACGTTATTCCTCGCCGTGGTTACGCTGCCCATCCATTCAAAGGCTCAGCCTTTGGCAATCGGTATGGATAAATTTTTAGGCGGCGCAACCAGTCATGAGCTGTCACGCTATTTCGAACGCTACTGGAATCAGGTGACGCCCGGCAACGCCGGCAAATGGGGGTCGGTGGAATTCAGCCGTGGTACCTATTACTGGAATGACCTTGACAAGATTTATAATTTTGCCGTTAAAAGAAATATCCTCTTCAAACACCATACCCTGATCTGGGGCCAGCAGCAACCCGGATGGATTTCTTCTCTCTGTACAGCGGATCAGCGAAAAGCAGTGGAAGACTGGATCAAGGCAGTCGGCGGGCGCTACCCCGCCATGGCCATGGTCGACGTGGTCAATGAACCCTTTCATGCGCCGCCAGCCTATAAAGATGCGCTGGGTGGGGACGGCACTACCGGCTGGGATTGGGTCATCACCGCGTTTGAACTGGCGAGAACCTATTGCGCGCCCGGTGTTAAATTGATTCTCAATGAGTATAACGTCCTCCATAGCAACAGCGTCACCACCAATTACATCAACCTGATCACCCTCCTGAAGGACAGAGGCCTCATTGACGCCATCGGTGTGCAAGGCCATTACTTTGAATTTCGCAGCGATATGGATGCGACCGGTAATATCTATGTGCACAATATCAACACCATCAGGTCGAATTTAGACAGACTTGCCGAACTCGGACTGCCGATCTATATATCAGAGTTCGATATCGATGAACCGGATGATGCCAATCAACTGCAACAGTACAAAATATATTTTCCGATTTTGTGGTACCAGCCTGCAATCAAGGGCATCACGTTTTGGGGATATATTCAGGATGACGTCTGGCATTCACATCCGGATACCTATTTGCTGTTGTCGAATGGATGCGAACGCCCTGCGATGCAATGGATGAAAACATTCATCCATCGTCCATTTCCTCCCGTTTTAATATCTCCGGATGAAATAGGAGGGGTGCCGATCAATCCTATTTTACTCTGGCATGCATCCACAACCGCTGACTCCTATCACGTTCAGGTTGCAACCAATTGTCTATTCACTTCTACAGTTGTGGATACCATTGTGACCGATACGCTGGTATGCCCGGGTTACCTCGATGCCAACAGACGATTTTTCTGGCGCGTCAGCGCGATCAATGAGCATGGGGAGAGCGATTTCTCGGCTTGGACCAGTTTCATGACCGGAGATCAGGTGTCGGCGGTCGAGGAACAAGAAAAAACATTAATCGGCTTTCGTCTGCTGCAAAACTTTCCCAATCCCTTCAATCCGATCACGACCATTCCTTTTGAGATACCATGTGGGAGTAATGTTCGCCTGGCGCTGCTGAATATTCTTGGTGAAGAAGTGATGGTCATTACCGAGCGTTTTTACCCTGCAGGGATGCACTCGCTGCAATTGGATGCATCCCGATTTTCTTCCGGCGTCTATATTTGCAAATTGCAGGCAGGTCATTATGTCGGCTATACGAAATTGGTATTAGCTCAATAGAGCGCCGCACCAATCAATGATAGCAGTAACCCTTTTGCTAAAACAGTGAAGGGCAATCAGTCTCATCGCCATCTTGAGTTTAAACATTTTCACTGGTAGGGCGATCAGACTGAAAACTCTACACTGTTGATTCAGCCGGATAGGCTATTTTGATTTTAACAGGAAGATTCTGACGCATGATGAAGATGACGAAGAGACCACCGTTTGTCTTTCTGTTCATTTTGCTATTTCATCAGCCAACCGTCGCTGACGATGGGTATCGGTTATGGCTCAAGTATGATAGAATTGAACATGATCAAATACTGGAATCATACCGGCGCAACATTGAAAAACAATTCATTCTCGGTAATACCGCAACGACGAAAATAATCAAAGATGAATTATCAGCTGCCTTACCAGGTTTGCTGGGAAGGCAGATCGGCGAGACGGACGAGATTCGAGACAATACCCTTTTGGTGGCATCTGCGGTTGATCTGTTGCCAATGGTGGCAGAACGGTTACGATCCTTGATCGAACGGACCGGCGATGAGGGGTTTCTGATTAAAACATTGCGGGTGGAACAGAAAAAGATCATCGTTATTACTGCCAATGAAGAACGAGGGGTGCTCTACGGCGTCTTCGCTTTCCTGCGTCTTTTGCAGACCGGGCAGGAGATCGATTCTCTCGAAATTATTTCGATCCCCAGAATCAAGCTGCGTCTGCTGAACCACTGGGATAATCTCGATCGCACGGTGGAGAGGGGCTATGCCGGTTTTTCACTTTGGGATTGGCATAAACTGCCGGATTATATCCATCCTTATTACATCGACTATGCCCGCGCCAATGCATCCATCGGCATAAACGGTACGGTTCTCAATAATGTCAATGCAAATGCACTGATCCTGACGCCGTTATATCTGGAAAAAGTGGCTGCCCTGGCGGATGTTTTTCGCCCGTTCGGCATAAGAGTTTATCTCTCCATTCGTTTCAGCGCGCCCATGGAAATCGGCGGTCTGCAGGTTTCGGACCCCTTGAATCCCGCAGTCCAAGTGTGGTGGCGGGAGAAAGTCAAAGAGATATATAATAATATTCCCGATTTCGGCGGATTTCTGGTCAAAGCCAATTCCGAAGGCCAGCCCGGGCCGCAGGACTATGGCCGCAGCCATGCCGACGGCGCCAATATGCTTGCCGCTGCGCTCGAGCCGTACGGTGGCGTGGTGATGTGGCGCGCATTCGTTTACAAGGCCAGTGCCAAGGAAGATCGGGCAAAACAGGCTTATAATGAGTTTGTTCCTTTGGACGGCGCGTTCAGGAAAAATGTATTGGTTCAGGTTAAAAACGGCCCTATCGACTTTCAACCGCGCGAGCCGTTTCATCCGCTTTTCGGCGCCATGCTGGGGACGCCTTTGATGATGGAATTTCAAATCACGCAAGAGTATCTTGGCTTTAGTACTCACCTGGTCTATCTGGGCACCCTGTTCGAAGAGGCGCTTCGCTCCGATACTTACGCTATGGGTGCGGGCAGCAGCGTTGCCAGCGTCATCGATGGTTCATTGCATGGCCACGATATATCCGGTATCGCCGGAGTCGCCAACACCGGCACGGATCGCAACTGGACCGGGCATATTTTTGCCCAGGCGAATTGGTATGCGTTTGGTCGTTTGGCCTGGGACCATGGCCTGACATCCACGGAAATAGTAGAAGAGTGGATCAAGATGACGCTGTCGCGCATAACACATGTTCTTGAAAAGATCAAAACGATCATGCTCTCATCGCGGGAAATTACCGTCAATTATATGACCCCTCTGGGCCTGCATCACATCATGGGATGGGAAAACCATTATGGGCCTGCGCCATGGATTAAAGATAAGGTGCGGGAGGATTGGACTTCAGTGTATTATCACAGGGCCGATGAACGAGGAATCGGATTTGACCGGAGCGCAACCGGAAGCGATGCCGTCAGCCAGTATGCCGAGCCGGTGCGCAACCGATTTGCATCTGTGGATAGTTGTCCCGATGCCCTGCTCCTCTGGTTTCATCACCTAAATTGGAATGATAGGATGAAATCTGGAGAAATATTGTGGGATGCATTATGCCGTCGATATTATGATGGCGCCAGGAGCGTCACACGGATGCGAAAGGAATGGGATACGCTGCGGGGTGAGTTGGATGCTAAAATTTTCACGCATGTAGAGCGGATGTTGGCCATACAGGAAAAAGAGGCAGTGTGGTGGCGCAATGCCTGTGTGCTCTATTTTCAGACATTTTCAGGCCTGCCGATTCCGGATGATTTGCCGAAGCCGGATAAATCGTTGCAATATTATCAGGACTTGTCTTTTCCGTTCGCTCCGAAATAATACTGCGGCGCAAGGAGGGTGAGGTGTTATTAATTCAACACCATACGACTCTGGAGGACGTAGAGCGCACAGTATTTTGCCCAATCAATACATCTCACACGACGCATTTCTGCATTGCAGTATGGACCGATAGATTAGTTCTGATTACGCTCCTTGCGCCGAATTGTTAATTCTTCTTCAATCTTGACCATCATCTTATTTGTCAGCGGATAGAATATCATAATGGCTGCTCCCAAAAACGCGGGAATAGCTGCGTACCAGCTAATGGCCATCTTGATCCCCATCAATGAGCTCGCCGTCTGCTCGACGTTGGGCTGATACCCATATGCGGCCAGAATCCACGCCAGCATGGAACTGCCCAGAGCCACGCCTAATTTTAAAGCGAACAGCGAAGCGGACATAACCAATCCGGTGGCGCGCCGGCCGGTTTTAAGTTCCGAATAATCGGCCGTATCCGTATACATCGCCCACTGCAGCACCGATACAGGACCAATCGCAAATGAAAAAAGAAATTGAAGGACAAACATAAGGATGATATCTTGTGGCTGAAGGAAATAGAACGCTGCCGAAAAGATGCCGCAAGCGGCAAGAAATCCAGCATAAGTATTTCGCTTCCCATAAGCGTTACTGAACCAGCTCGCCAGAATAGATCCAAGAATGGTAACCAGCGATCCGGCCATAAAAAAGGTCGAAACCATGCTCTCATAGGAGAACTGATACATATGGCCGAGCAGCGTCACCGATTGATCTCCGACAAAATACCTGAAATAGTACATGACACTGCCGTTACGAACCAAAATAAAGGTCAGCTGGAATACGGTAGCGCCTCCGATCAATAACCACGGTGTATTTCTGGACAGATCGCGCAGATCATTTCTCAGCGACGTTTTCTGTCCAGGCGGCGGCTTAACCCGTTCTTTTGTCGTTGCAAACGTAATAAAAAACAGCACAATGGCCAATGCGGACAAAACGACCATGGCCATCTGCCAGCCCAGGGCTTCATTTCCTTTACCGAATCTTTCGACCATGCGTAAAACCGAATATTGAACAATCAGGCCGCCTATGAAAGCAGCCACAAAACGGAACTGGGATACCACAGTCCGTACTCTGGCATTGGAAGTGATGACACCCATCAACGCCGAATAGGGGACATTGATGATGGTATAGAACATCATCAGCAGGGTATAGGTTACGTAGGCATAGATCAACTTTCCCGAAGCGCTGAGGTTAGGCGTTGTAAATGTCAGTATGCCGATGATCCCGAACGGTACGGCGAACCAGAGGAGATAGGGACGAAACTTGCCCCATCGGGTGTTGGTGCGGTCGGCAATCATGCCCATCACGGGATCGTTGACGGCATCCCAGATTTTAGTGATTAAAAACATCGTTCCCACTGCTTTAGCGGAAATGCCAAATACATCCGTATAAAAGATGGTGATAAATAAAATAAACGTCTGAAAAAACAGGTTGGAGGCGGTGTCGCCGACGCTATAACCGATTTTTTCTTTTAATGACAACTTTTCCGTCTGTGTTTGCATGGCCACCCGAAAGTTGGAGGGTTATGAAATAAATTCAGCGTCAAATGCCAATATTAATTATGAGATCCGGAGGTTTCCTGTGATAGAATTGGGGAATCTTTGTTCATTCGGCAGTCTTTCCTATTTTGTGCTCACCCCAATCTTCAGTGTATAATTTTGTGATCTTTCCCATTTTGTGCTCATTCTAATCTTCAGTGTATAATTTTGTGATCTTTCCCATTTTGTGACCCTTTTAAGCCCGGGCTCATAAAAGTGGAACTCACCAAACAGGATCTACCTTCACTCTCCCTTACCCAACCCACGCAAAACTTAGATTACCTGCAAAACGGTCTTGAGCAAGTCAGCATCCCGGCTGGAATTGCCGACCATGATTTCAAAGTCTCCGGGCTCTACCACATATTGGTTTTCAATATTGGTAAAGGCCAGGTGTTCCGGTGTGATGGGTAAGGTTACGGTCTTGGATTCCCACGCTGCCAGATGTATCTTTTTAAACCCTCTCAATTCCTTGATGGGGCGGGTGACGGAGCTGTGGCAGTCGCGTATGTACATTTGTACGACTTCTGTACCGCTACGTTTCCCGGTATTGGTTATATTCACGCGCACCTCAGTGGATTCGCTGCTTTGAATCGTGTTTTTAGCCAGCCTGAGATTTGTGAACTCGAACGTAGTATAACTCAGACCGAATCCGAACGGAAACAGGGGGGTGATATCGTCGAACAAATAGCCTCGTCGCGCCGAAGGTTTATGATTATAAAAGCAGGGAATATGTCCGGCTGACCTGGGGATTGAAATCGGTAATTTGCCGCTGGGGTTGTAATCGCCGAACAGAATATCGGCTACGGCCTGTCCGGCCTCCTGACCCAGATACCAGCATTCCAGAATAGCTGGAATATTCTCCTGAATATAATTTATGGAATTAGGACGGCCATTGAAGAGTAGGACGACAATGGGCTTTCCGGTGGCGACCATTGCCTTTGCCAAATCGTTCTGTGCGCCGAACAGCTCCAGGCAGGGCCGGTCGCCCATATGAAATTTGCTCCATGCTTCTCGCGACGTTTGTTCATTGCCGCCGAGGACGAGTATAATAATGTCCGAGCTCGAAGCGGTCGCCACGGCCTGTTCTATCGATTTTCTGTCCTCTTCCGGATCCGGCAGGGTGACCGCATCATCCTGCCAGGAACCATTCACCGTTATTTGGCAGCCTTCGCTATGCAAAACCGTAACTTGCTCACCGACTTTATGTTTGATCCCCTCCAGCACAGTGATAAAATGCCAGGGTTTGCCGCTGTAACCGCCCAACAGCTCGCGTTCGGCATTGGGACCGATGACGGCTATGGTGCGTTTTTCGTTGGGATCGAGCGGCAGCAGGTTGTTTTGGTTTTTCAACAGCGTGATCGCCTCCCGGGCAGAACGCACCGCCAGCTTGCGATCGCTTTTAAGCTTGTTTTCGTTCTGGATCAGGTCGGGATCGACATAGGGATCTTCGAATAATCCGAGTGTAAATTTGTATGTTAACATGGGCGCGATCAATTCGTCGATAACCTGCTCGCGCAATCGCCCGTCGTTCACCAGTTGAACCAGGTTGGGGTAACAGTCGATGTCGGGTAGTTCGATGTTCACACCCGCTTTTGCGGCTAACAATGCCGCCTCGGTTTTATTTCTCGCCAGCCCATGGCTGATACTGTCTTCTTTGTGGAACAGTTCGGTTATCGCAAAGTAATCCGAAACCACAAAACCTTTGAACTGCCATTCCTCGCGCAGCACCTTTCGCAACAACCATTGGTTGGCGTGGGACGGCAGGCCGTCGATTTCATTGTAAGATGCCATAATGCTGGCGGGCGGACATTTTTCGACCAGCTGTCTGAATGGATAGAGGAACACATCGCGCAACAGACGTTCGGAGAAATCGGCCGGTCCGCAGTTGGAACCGGATTCCGGTTGTCCGTGCGCGGCAAAATGCTTCAACGTTGCCAGGACGTGTTTTTTATCCAGGTAAGCGCCGTCTCCCTGAAAGCCCTTTACTGCGGCGATACCCAGTTTGGCCACCAGAAACGGATCTTCACCGAACGTTTCTTCCACTCTCCCCCAGCGTGGATCGCGGACGACATCGACGACCGGTGTCAGGGCCTGATGGGCGCCTCTGCGTCTGGCATCTATCGCAATGGCCGTATAGATTTCTTCGATCAAATCGGGATTAAATGTCGATGCCAGGGCAATGGGTTGTGGATAGCTGGTAGCATCGACTGCCGGCAAACCATGCAGACATTCCTCATGAAAAATAACCGGAATTCCCAGGCGGGTTTCTTCCACGAAAAACCTTTGTAATGAATTGGCCAGTTTTGCCATTTCCGTCGCTGTTAAACCCTCGCCAATATCACTCAATCTGGCAATTTGTCCGATACCCTCCTTATAGTGTCGCTTTAAGTTAGTAACGTTTATTGCACTCGATTGATCCACCAGGAACGTCTCTCGCTGCCGCCAGACACAGAGCATTTGCGCCACTTTTTCTTCGAGGGTCATGCGGCTTAATAAATCGGCAACGCGCTCACCAACAGGAAGATCGGGATTCTTGTAATCCAGCAGTAGGTTTAGTTCTGTTATTTCAGGAGGTGAGATTTTTTCATTCATGTCAAATCCCATCGGTGATAATCTGGATTATGTATAAAATTGGCGTCCATGCAATGATAACCGATGCATTCTACATCCTTCCGCCAGCTGTTGATTATTTTTTTGCGACATGGACGGATTCTGAGCAAAGTTGTATGCGTTTTAGGGCGGAATTAAAAAAATGATCTGGATTGAATTCAAATAGTATTCCGTTGTAATTACCATTGAAAATAAAATTTTAATAGGTTTAATATATATTGAACCGTTTCAAATATAAATATGTACTTGATAAAAGTCAAGGGAAAAAATGACTTTTTTGACTTTTTATTTTCGCAGCACGAGCTTTTTTGTGCCTACAAATGCTCCGGATCGCATGATATAGAAGTACAATCCGCTCGGTAGATTTTTAGCCGTCCAGCGAATAGCATGTTGACCGGAAGGGAAAATCCCCTCTGCCAGAATAGCCATTTTCTCACCGGCGATATTGTAGAGGGTAATTGTGACTTTTTCCCTGTACGGCAACTGGAATGGAATGGTTGTGGATGGATTGAAAGGATTGGGGAAATTTTGTCCAAGGTGATATCCATCAGGGCTTAAATCAGATACTTTAGCGGCAATGCCGGTCACCAGACCGGCGCCGTCTCCAACGACCTCAATCTCCGATAATCGATTGGTGCCGATACCCCTTTGGTTCAATAACACGAGGTGATTGTCCGCCTGTCGCACGCCATCGGGCAGCCGCAAGCGTTCGGCTTCCGGATCATCGCCCATCAGATGCGAAGCGATGCTATCCGTGGCTACTGCGTCTTTACCGGCCAGCAGGATGTGATGTTCCGCTATCTGAAATGTGGGATTCCATACTCCTTCTCCGCCGATGGCGTTTTTTACGCCATCGATGATCGCCAGATGCACGGGACGCGCCAGATTAAGGTCACAGATGGTCCGGGGCAGATGAATGCCGACATCTCCGCCTTCGGTATGGAGCTTTGAACGATTTCCGTCCCCCGGCGATTTTTTATACAACGAAATGGGTGTGATGCCGATCTGATTTTTTAGTGAATGAGTGACGCCGGCCTCATAATGCTGTTTCATTTTAGGGATCGAGATGTATACATCGACTTGACTTAAAATGGCATTGAGCCTGAATGAAGGGTAATAGAATTTTTTTTCACCGGTCTCCAAGTCGATGAAATCTGCAAAAGGCGCTTTGTTGTTCAGATCGACCAGTTGGGCGCCAAGGTTTTGACGAACCTGGGCATAGCCAAAATTATTGAACGAAGCAGAATCCCACAACGCTTCAACAATATAGAGATCATTTCCGCTCACACCGCTGTCGATCAATAACTCACCCACCGCACGCAGGACTTCGGGGTGCGTCCACATGCTCTCGGTAATGGATGAACCCTGTAATTTAGAACTCCAGGAGGAACCGGATCCGCCGGTCAGATTGATTTTAATGGCTACCTTATCGCCGGATTTGACGATATCCTGGATGCCGCCGATGGACTCAAAGAGATGTTGCACTTTATGTTTAATTAATGTTCGATCATACGTATTCGCCGGGGTTAAAGCCACCTGACTCAGCGATGTATGTTGTGCCGCATCGCCGTATCGGTAAATATCTTTCGCGATAATGCGCGGGGCGACCAGCATGCCCGCTGTGGTCGTACCCAGAGCGGAGAGGAATTGCCGCCTGGAGAGGTTCGTGGTCGATCCGTCTTTCTTTTGTTTTTTTATCATAGGCCTTTTTTCAGCTTGAGGATAATCGTAACCATGGAAATCAGGACAAATCCACCGGTTCAATTTTCGGCACCAGCAGATGAAAAATCAGCAGGGCAAAAAGGTACGCCGAGCCGGCGATGATGAACAGGATTACGTAGCTGCCGGAGAACTGCAGGATGAATCCCGCCGCCGTGGCGACCAGCATGCCGCCGATTGAACCGGCCATGCCGCCCAGGCCGATCACCGAACCGACCGCTTTTTTCGGGAACATGTCGGAAACGGAGGTGAACAGATTGGCGGCCCATCCCTGATGGGCGGCGGTGGCCAATCCGATCAACAGGACCGCCCACCATTGCGGCACAGCTGCGGCAAATACGATGGGAACAATCAACAGGGCGCAAAGAAGCATGACCGCTTTCCTCGCCCGATTGATATTCCAACCGCGTTTAATCAAGATACTGGAAAGCCAACCGCCGCCGATGCTGCCAAAACAGGTCATGGTGTAGATGATGACTAACGGCAAACCGAGATGAGCCAGATCCAGGCCATACCTTTCATTGAGGAATTTTGGCAGCCAGAACAGGTAAAACCACCACACCGGATCGGTTAAAAATTTACCGAACACAAAGGACCATGTTTTTCGATATTTCAAAAGTCTGAACCACGGAATTTTATCGGAGACCACTTCCACCGGATCGCTCTGAATATAGGCCAGTTCCCTCCGGCTGATTTTTTTGTGTTTTTCCGGGATTTCGTAAAACCACACCCAGAGCCCCAGCCAAATGAAACCGAGCAGGCCGGTGAAGATGAAGGCTTCCTGCCATCCCCATGTCAACGTGATCCAAGGCACGACGATCGGCACGATCAACGCGCCGATATTGGTGCCGGAATTGAACAATCCGGTGGCAAAGGCGCGCTCCTTCTTGGGGAACCATTCGGCCGTCGTCTTGATGGCAGCCGGGAAATTGCCCGATTCACCCAATCCCAGGGCAAATCGCGCCGCGGCAAAACCAAATACGGTCTTAACCAGGGCATGCCCCATGGCCGCGAGACTCCAGAAAATAATCGAGATGGAGAAACCGATTTTGGTGCCCACTTTGTCGATGAGACGGCCGATGAACAAAAGGCCGAAGGCATAAGCGGCGGTGAAGGCGGTTGCAATGTAGCCGTACTGTACCTCCGTCCAGCCGATCTCACGCTGCAAAGTAGGCGCCAATATGCCGAATACCTGACGGTCGATATAGTTGATCGTTGTGGCGAAGAAGAGTAAAGCGCAGATGCCCCAGCGATAGGAACCAATTTTATTATCCCCTGCATCCGCCACTGTGGATGCAGGACTGGTGGATTTCATCGTCTTTTTCATCATCGTTAATCATTCTCATCCAGCTTGTTTTCTTTTAATTGTATGACTATGCCCCTTATTTATATTGCCACTCCTTACCTGCGGCGTTTGATAATGGCGCGTTTATACAGCGCGCACCGCTCCTATGAATGCGGTTATATTTTCCGAACTGACGTCCGGCGGCATGCCGCCCCCACATGAGAAGATAATCTTGGATTTATCGCTTACGGCGTCCACCAGTTCCACTGTTTTTGCTTTCACCGTCAGTGGATCAGCGCCGGCCAGCACGTCGCGGGGAGGCAGGTTACCGAAAAGCGTGACGCTATGCTGGGTTAATTCCTGAAGTTCTGTCAATGAAACATCAAAGCCCATGTTGAACAGATTGACGCCCATTTCCGCTAAAAAAGGAGCGGACTCTTTGCAGGGGGCGTCGTTGTGCAAAAATTTGACCGATACGTCAGCGTTGAATAATTCTTTGAAATAGGGCAAACCGAATCGTCGAAATTCATTCGCGCCCATAAAACCGATAATGTCGTCGAGGAGAAAAATACCGTCGATGGAGGGAAACGTCTCCATCTGCAGCTTCAGCCACGCTTTGAGAAATGCGGTTATCCTGGTCAACAGCGCTTCCGTTTTCTCGGGCTGCAGCATCATGATGGTCAGGAATTCCGTCGAACCCATCAGATAGCTGGCGATGTTCAGGGGGCCGCGGGCGACGGCGAAACGAATTTTGTGTCCGGCTGCCTCGATGTTTGGCTGCGCCAGTTTCAACCGGTTCAAAACAAAAGGCAGGAGACCGTCGGTTTTCGGATCGGGCGCCGGCAGCGCATCGATATCATCGACAGAATGCAGCACTTTGTGCGCATGCGGAAATTCGTTCGCCGGAAACGTACCGCGAGCGCCAAATGCCGACGGCTCGGTACACATGCCGTACTCCGACCAGAAACCGGGCAAAAACATCACCCCCGGAAAGGTCTTGATGGCACTCAGGTTTGCATCGAGCCATAAGGCGTCGTTGGAAAAGTAATCGAGTATGCGAATGCCGTACCAATTCGGCAGCCAGGGACTGTCGATGACAAATCCGATCGGTAGCGGTTCTAAAAGCTCACCTTTTATTATTTCTTTCAGCATGATCCACTGTTGATCCGTCATAAGCACTATCCTCTTGTTTACACGACAAGCGTACTATCCGATGTCAGGCGCATTGGCCAGTGTGATGGTAACACTTTATTCCCATTGCGATTAAGTGTAGCCCACCTGCAAAGTGGACCACAAAAGTATTAATTTTTTAATTACTTATTGGACAACTTCTGCCTCGACGCAGTCGATGCCCTGCAAATGCGCCACGAAATAATTCATAACCGGTCGGCCGGGTGCAGCCGTTCGGATTTGTCCATCACCTGTCCGATGCTGCGCCCGTTCACCAGGTCTTAACTGCAGAATGACTCTCGGGCGGCCCCAGATAGCTGTACGGCAATTGGCCGGTTTCCACCACAATTTTTTGCACCACCACGCCGGCATCAATCGCCTGCAATTTTAATACATGAAGCCCCGGCTTGTGGATGTGATGTTTTGAAACGCCGAGGGTGATGTTATTGCGCACCGATTCTTCCCA
Organism: Candidatus Zhuqueibacterota bacterium; assembly: GCA_016934435.1. Classification (GTDB taxonomy): domain Bacteria; phylum Zhuqueibacterota; class Zhuqueibacteria; order Residuimicrobiales; family Residuimicrobiaceae; genus JAFGSU01. Next base: position 25,687 of record JAFGSU010000396.1, read on the forward strand.
GTCCTGAAACGTCCGATCCGCATGCATGTTGACGACCTGCGCCGGTTCATCATCGAAAGAAACAGCATAGCGCAATCCCTGATTGTTGTGAAAATTCAGAGTGGGGGAGAGATACGCCTTGACCGTCACCTCGCCCGTGCTGAACAACTGCATATCGTATTCCAGTCTTGCTCCGTCTCCATCCGGCATCTGTGGCGCGGCGGTCACCGGAAACGGGGTCATGGCCGATAAAGTGTGACCGAGCGTTGGAATAAGCTGCCAGTTTGTCGCAGATGTGTTCACCATTCTGCTATAGTGTTTGGCTTCCATCGACACATAGCCGTTGCTCTCGACAAAACAGACGTATTCCTCCGGCAGGGAAATCAAAGGATTATGAACGACAGCAAATATAGTAACCTGGTTACCTTCCGCTCCCTTGATCACCAACGGCACGCGGTGTTTGCCGAAGGGCGCTTTTTCCCACCTTACGCTTGCGTAGATGCGCGTTTCATCCGTAATTCTTCCGAAGGACGGGCGGCATTGCAGCCAGTCCTTTGCTGCTTCTACGGTAAAATCAAAAGGTGTTTGGCCGCGGTTGAATACTTCGATATAGTATTGCTGCCGGTTATAGGCGTCGAATACCGGCAGCACGGCCTCGCTTTGCGCATCCGGCCGCCAGGCAGCCGCTCCTTCGAGGGCGATGCCCATTTCCGCGGCCGCAGGTATGGATATTTCCTCCACAGCCGGCATAGTATTGGTATCGGGTTGCTGCCAGTAGGTATATCCAATATGAGTTTGATCCATCATATGGTTCCATTTGCCGTCGGCCAACACCTGATTGTAATATCGGGTGATTTCCGCGTCTTCTGCGAACAGATTTTTCACTTTTTGCGCCAGCGTATTGGTCGAGGCGCGGCCTTGCGATGCGTAGAGTCGGTTCCTACCGACTGTTACATATAATTCGTTCAAGTTTGCACAAGCCAGCACGGGGTGTAGGATGAGTTGATAGAAAGCATCCTTGTATTCAGCTGGCAGGGTTTCATACATGTTCAGCGCTTTTATAGCCAATGCATTATAATCCGAGACCACGGTCTCCGCTTCGCGATAGTGCGTCAGGCTGTAGGTTTCCGGGGACAGCAATTCCGGCTTGCGGCGACTGTTGTATCTGGTATATTGGGTCAGGATTTCGGCTATTTCGGCCGCATATTCGGTGCCGAATTGCCCTCCTGCCCAGAGCCGGGTGTATTCCGGCAGACGTTCAGCCGGCCACACCTCCGGATTCCAGGCGTATTCCAGGAAGAATGAGATGGGGAACTCCATCGGCTTGATGTCGCCGACATTGACGATCCAGA
>JAFGSU010000397.1 GCA_016934435.1 Candidatus Zhuqueibacterota bacterium
CCAGGCGCCGGGATATATCCCGCCGTCCATCACAGCGGATAGCAGCGGGCTTATGATCGGTACCGGCAGCATCAGCCCGACCATCCTGGCTCAGGGCAGTCTCAAACCGCAACACCAGTACAAAGTCACTTTTTCGATGGACACTCTGTACAGCGTGCCCGATTACGACTATGGCCTGCTGTACGTCAATAATGGCTTTTCCGTTTATGACATGTCCGAAAATGGAAATTTAGTTTACCAGGAATCGCCGGAACATTTTTCCTTTGATAATCTGACCTACGATGATTCGCTCGATTACTACTATTTCAAGCAATCCGAACCGCTGACCAGCGATATTTTCGACGGCCTCACCGTGCAAATCTTCAATGTGCCGCAAGTGGCCTATTATGATTTTGAAAATTCCGGATGGCTGCAGGGAAATGCGCCCATGCGGGTGACGACCACCCAGATTGAAACGCAAAATTTTCCCTGGGATTTCGACATTATCTTCACCGGCCAGGCGGATGCCTATAAAGGCCGGGTGACCGCTAAAACGATGAAAAATGAGAACAATCAGCGCATCGATCGCAGCAAAATACTGGTCGAGCAGTCATTCAGCTTTTATGTGATCAATAAATCCTTTCCCGATTCCGCCGGCAATTACGAGGTGCTGGATATGGTGGTGCAGGATATGAACAATAACGCCACCTTCGATATTTTGCAGGACCGCATTCTGGTCGGACCGGTCACGGATAAGGGCTGGTGGGGCGGCACTGCCTTTATATTGGATTTCAATAACTGCAGCGACGAATCGCAACTGCCGCAGGCCAATGATGTTTACCGGATCACGTTCAAACGCCCGTTCTGGAGCAGTGATAATTATATTTTTACAGTCAATCCGGAAGGGGATCTGAACAAAACTGAGATTAAAAACAACCTGGACGACATCAAAGTGGTGCCCAATCCCTATGTGGCGACCAATTCCATGGAACCCGCGGTGGCCAATTATTTGCTCAATCAGCGGCGCCGCCTGATGTTTACCCATGTGCCGGCGCAGTGCTCGATCAAAATTTTCACCATGAGCGGGGTGCTGGTGGACGAAATCGATGTAAGTAATGCCAGCGACAACGGCATGGCGCACTGGGACCTGACCACACGTGAAGGGCTGGAGATCGCCGCCGGCGTCTACATCTATCACGTCAAGTCTAAAATCACCGGTGATGAAGTCATGGGTAAGTTTGCCGTGATCAAATAAGCAGCAGTTACCATACACGATGGAACATGTAAAAAGAGAGGTTTTCTTTATGATAAAATTGAAATCAATCACACTGATCCTGCTGTTGGTATGGATGAGCGGTCTGGCGCAAGAACCCTATCGGGTCGGCACCACCACGGCCAATTTCCTCGAGATCGGATACGGTAGCGCCGGTGTGGCCATGGGCGATGCCTATGTGAGTGTTGCCAACGATTTATCCGCGGCCTACTGGAATCCGGCCGGCCTGGCGTTCATGGAGAAAAGCGAAGCGCAATTTTCCTATCAACCCTGGCTGGTCGACATCAACACCGCTTTTATCGGCGTGGGATTGGTATTGCCTCGCATCGGTACTATTGCACTGAGTCTGACCCAGGTCGGATACGGCGACATGGAAGTCACCACCATGGAAATGCAGGAAGGCACCGGAGAAAATTTCAGCCCCAGCGATTTCGCCTTTGGTCTGTCCTATTCCCGCCAGCTGGCGCAGTGGTTTTCCTTCGGAGCGACGGCCAAATATATTTCGTCGCAAATCTGGCATATGAACGCCAGCGCCTTTGCCGTCGATATGGGTGTACTGGTCAATACCATGTTTTTTTCATTCAGCGGCAACAGAGAAGATGGCCTGACCATCGGCATGAGTATTGCAAACTATGGCACCAAAATGCGATTCGACGGCATGGATTTATTGAATCCCATCGATATACTCCCGAATGAAGAGGGCAATTATCGCTATGTGCCGGGTCAGTTCAAATTGGAGGGCTGGGAACTGCCGCTCATCTTTCGTGTGGGCGTATCCCTGAATCCCATATCCAATGACCGACATCGGTTTACACTGGCTGCCGATGCGTTGCATCCAAACAACAATCAAGAATCGCTCAACATCGGCGCCCAGTATGCCCTGACCATTCCCTCGGCCGGTACGTTCTTTCTGCGCGGCGGGTATAAAGGTTTGGCCATGTCGGATTACGAATATGGGCTCGCCCTGGGCGGCGGCGTCTTTATGCGTATGATGAACAATTTAGGCGTGAGAATAGATTATGCCTATCGTGATATCGGCATTTTAGGTAAAACTCACTGTTATACCGTTGGTGTGCTTTTTTAAAATCCAGTGCGGCTATTATGAATTCACTCACGAATTTCCTGCATATCCTTTTTCAGCAGCTGCTGGGTCGAGATTCCAAAGTCGAACGGAAACTGAATACAAAAAAGCTGTTTGAAAAACGTAAAAATGCGTTGATGAACCACATCGGTGATAAAAATGTCGTTCTGGCGCAGTGCAACAAAATAGACCTGTGTGAATGTGAGGACGAAATGATCGATCTACTGGCCAAAGCGAGTATTCTGATGGAAATTGATCCCTCCTTTCGCACCGAATTCGAACGGTTGCAGGAATCGCCGCATATCAGTCGCGAAAGTAAAATGATTCTGAAACGTATTGAAAAAGATCAAGTATAAGGAGAATCCATACCTGCATATATTTATAAGAAAATACTACGCATTACCGTTACTGTCAGTTATCATATGTCTTGCATTTTGTTCACGACGGCAGCAGCCGGATGAAGTCATCTTAGCGCGCATAGGCGATCGTACAATTTCGCAGGAAGAATTCATCAGCAGAGCGGAATACACCATCCGTCCCCCCTACTGTCGGCAAGACAATTATGTGCACCGCAAAATAGTCCTGAACTCTCTCGTCGCCGAAAAACTGTTGGCCCTGGAGGTTGGTGAGCAAAATGAACTGGAAAGCAACGAACAGTTTCAGCTCTATCTGCAGGGCCGCAGGGAACAATCCATGCGGCAGTGGCTCTATTATCACGATTTCTACGCGAAAGTGAAACTCGATACATCGGAAATCAAACAGCAATATCAGCTCAGTGGCCGCACCTATCAAATCGCCTATTTTACCATCAAAGACCGAAATGTAGCCGCAGAGGTCAGACAGTCACTGGCATCGGAGGGAGTGGATTTTAAGACGGTTTATCAGCGGTTGGGCGGACTGGAGAGTTTGCCGCAACGAGAAATCAACTGGTCTTCAGCCGAGCATGAAGCGATTCTGACGGCCCTCTACAGCGAACCACTTCAAAAGGACCAGGTCATCGGCCCGATCGAAATCGAAAAGGATTATTATACGGCGATTAAGATTCTCGGCTGGACCGATCGCCTGGCCATAACCGAGTCGGATCAGCGGAAACGCTGGCGCGATGCGGAGGAACGCATTACCACTCAAAAAGCCGGCGCCGCCTATGTTTCGTATCTGCAGCAGCTGATGGCGGGCAAAACGATGCACTTTCATCCTGAGACCTTTGCCACAGTCGTGCAAACCATGGGGGATTTTTATCTTCGCAGCGAGGAAGAAAAAAAAGCCTCCATCAACCGGCAGCTGTGGGGGGATCAGGAGGATCAGCCGGATCAGGCGCAATCCATGGCCTTTCTGGACGATATCGCCGATCAACCGTTCCTCACGATCGACGGAGAAACCTGGACCGTGCGCGACTTTCAACGCACCCTGCTCATTCACCCGCTGGTATTCCGCAAAACGAAAATAGCCAAAGATGAATTCGCCGCGGAACTGCAAAAAGCCGTCGCCGACCTCGTCCAGGATCAGTTTATCACCCGTGAGGCGTACAAACGCGGCTACGATAAAATCAACCTGATCGAACGCAACGTCGGCATGTGGCGCGACAATATGCTGTCGTTTTACCAGCGCAATCAATTCCTCGCCAACAGAGGCATCCGTATCAGCGATGAAAAAGGTTACATGACCATCCTTCGCCGCGACCTCGATCCCTATATAGCTGATTTGCGGAAAAAATATCAGGATCAAATACAAATCAATACGGCGGCGTTCGAAAAAATCAAATTGACCGCTATCGACCTATTCGTCATTCAGAAAAACATGCCTTTCCCGATCGTCGTGCCTTCTTTTCCGGTATTGACCACCCATTCCTTGCTCGACTATGGCAGCAAAATGGAAATGGATTAAATGTTCGAACGTTAATGGTATCACAGCACAAAACCATCTCGATCTTTTTTTCTTATTCGACCATATACAATGGGAAAAGATGACATTTATTAATACCTAAATTCGGTGTCTACAAGTTAATCAAGTAACCCCGGGGGCGGCACATTTTCTGTTCATTTCTCGGGTTAACACCGAATTTGGGTAAAAAATAAGGTTCATCCAGAACATGCATACCTGATACATTATCTAATATGATGTGCAACTCATGATTAGAAAATGGTCAATTATATATCTGTGCTTTTTCAACGGTTGACAGGTAATCATTTTACTGATGATCCAATCTTTTCCGATCGATCATAGCTATGGAGATAACATGAATGATTTTTATAAGCTCCATTTTAAAACGACATGGTTGGGCTTTTTTCTGATAGTAATTCCTTTGCACGCCGGCGCTATCTTTATCGATCAGGTGGGATACCTCCCCGGCCAGCCCAAAATCGCCTATATTGCGCAGAAAGCGGACAGTTTTTACCTGATCCAGAGCAGCGATGGCCGCATCGTCCATCGCGGTGCGGTGCAGTTCAAGATCGCCGCCGACCCGGCAACCGGCATGGACCTCTATCAAGCCGATTTTTCCGATTGGCGGCAAGCGGGACGTTTTTTTATTCGCGCCCCCGGCATCGGCGATTCCTATGCTTTTGAGATCGGCGATAGCGTTTATGATGATACGTATATCAAGTCCTTGAAGGCATTTTATTTTCAGCGCTGCGGCGCCATGCTGTCACCGGCATTTGCGGGTTTATATGGCCATCCGGCCTGCCACCAGAACGACGCCTATTTTCATCCGAGTACGGGAATAAGCGGCACAAAATCGGCTGTCGGCGGCTGGCACGATGCCGGAGATTACGGCAAATATGTGGTCAACGCCGGCATCACCGTGGAAACGCTGCTGATGGCTTACGAATACTTTCCGCAATCTTTTGCCTGCGACCATGCTGGCATTCCGGAAAGCGATAATGGTGTTCCGGACATACTCGACGAGGTGCGGTATGAACTGACCTATTTGTTGAAAATGCAGGAGGGCGGCGGTGGTGTTTTCCACAAGCTGACGCGCGAGCAGTTTTCGGGTTTCATCATGCCGCAGATGGATAAGGAAAAACGCTATCTCTATGCTGTTTCAACCGCTGCCACCGCCGATTTTGCCGCCATGATGGCGCGGGCGTCTCGGGTTTTCCGCGCCTTTGACGCGGTTTTCGCCGATTCCTGTCTCGCCGCCGCCGAAAAAGCCTGGCAGTTCCTGCAGGCTCATCCGTCCATCCTGCCGCCCGGCGGATTCAGCAATCCAGGCGGCACGGGGACCGGGGCATATGGCGATGACCAGGATACCGATGAACGCCTGCTGGCGGCGGTCGAGCTCTTTGAAAGCGCCGGCGAGGATGCCTATCACAATCATTTCCTCGCCAATTATGAAAAACCCGGTCTATTCAGCCGTGCCATGGCCTGGCCACAGGTCGCGCCGCTGGCCCATATCACCTATCTCTATTCGATACAATCCAAAGCGCAATCAGCCGTTAAAGCAACGCTTCAGGCGGCGCTGCTATCATTTGCGCAGCGCATGATGACCGAGCACGGTCAGAGCGGCTTTTCGGCGCTGCTGAAACCGGGTGAATACGTCTGGGGCTGCAATTCGGATGCACTGAACAAAGCCATACTTTTGCTGTTTGTCTACGAAAAATCGGCGCAACCTTCCTATTTGCAGGCGGCGCTGGATCAATTGCACTATGTATTAGGCGCCAATGCGCACAACATCTGTTTCGTCACCGGACTGGGTTCCTGGTCGCCGCGAAATATTCATCATCGCCCGTCGGCCGCCGACGGCGTTCAGGCGCCGGTGCCCGGGCTGTTGGCCGGCGGTCCGAACCAGAATTTGCAGGATGCCGTACTGAGGAGCAAATTCAACAATCAGACGCCGCCGGCCCTGTGCTACGTCGACCATGTGGACAGCTATGCCGGCAACGAAATCTGCATCAACTGGAATGCGCCGCTGGTGTTTTTAGCGGGCTATTTCGCCGATAGCAGTATCAGTCATATCGAAGAAACCGGCGATGCAGGAGCTGTGCCCGGCAGCATTCATATATTACCCAACTATCCCAATCCCTTCAGGGATAGTACGGTATTTATTTTCTCAATCAAAAAGGCGCAGAACGTCAGGTTGCATGTATTTAATATAAAAGGCGAACTGGTTTACGACGCCGAACTCGGCTATCTATCGCCCGGTGAAAAAACCCTCAGCTGGCATCCGGTCGATCCGTCGGGAAAACGTCTTTGCGCCGGCGCCTATTTTTTGCAATTAGATGGATCGCTGGGACAAAAGACGCATAAATTTGTGATCCTGTAGGTGGTTCCAAAACCATCGAAAACCATCCGACTAACGCCGGAACCGCGTGCTAAATGCATTCTTTACTGTTTTGGGGCAGCCGCAAAAGCTGAATATCGAGGTTTTATGAAGTATTCATCCCTTATTCTTTCGTTGCTCTTGCTGATATCCTTTTGTACCATCGGCAAAAAATTGAGCTGCTCGGCAATCATCCCAATCCTGTACAGAATCACAAAATGTTGATGGTGCAATAAGGCCCGGACGGAACGCGGACATTCCTGTCCGCGTTACAACGTTCGGCGGATTTTTTGTCAGACATTTTTTTGGAATATCGAGTGACCAACAAAAAAACATCCATGAATAATAAGAGCGATATGCCGGCTATTCTTTGTAAAATCTTGATCGCCCTATCAGCCTGCCTGCTCTTTTTTCAGGAGACCGGCCTCGGACAGGTCGCCACCTTGCAACCCACCCTGCAATTAAAACAAATCGACGGCTACTGGCTGCCATTCCAGAACAATTTGCCGCTTCCTTCATTTGACAGACAACCGCGCCCTACCATCGACATTGGCGGTGTCTGGCGCAAGGAACGATTCAGCGCCGGCCACTCGCTGACGCTGTTCCGGCGCGATCAGGCCGGTATTGCAGCCATCTATAGCGAAGCGCGCGGCCGCAATGATATCAACTATGACGACAGCGCCTGGGAGGAGATGATCCTGCCGATGATTGAAAACGAGTTGTCAGGATACGAAGCGGCGCCGGAATACTATGAAGACGGCGTCTGGTACCGGCGGTCGTTCGTCGTTCCCGACAGCCTGCAAAA
>JAFGSU010000398.1 GCA_016934435.1 Candidatus Zhuqueibacterota bacterium
AAATCGTTTTCGCTCGATCATCTGTTTTTGTATGGTCCGGCAACCGAGGATACATTGCAGCGCGCCCGGCAACTCGGCCTGAGCGCACAACATTTTTCCCGCAAAGAGGAACTGGTACGTGCGCTTTACGATATGATTAAAGATGGGGATGTTGTACTGGTTAAAGGCTCCCGCGGTATGCAGATGGAGACCGTTGTAGAAGGACTGCGGGAAATGCTAACGAATTGTAATTAGGACGGATGGGCCTATGCTCTACTATTTGCTGGCGCCATTAAAAGATGACTTTATCATTTTCAATTTGTTTCGCTACATCACGTTCCGGGCGGCGTGCGCCACCCTGTTGGCTTTCATTATCAGTCTGCTCATCGGACCGCCCATTATCCGCATGTTACGGGAACATCAGATCGGTGAACAGGTGCGTCTGGACGGTCCAAAGTCGCACCTCGCCAAGCGCGGAACCCCCAGCATGGGCGGCATCATGATATTGATCAGCGTGATTTTGCCAACCCTGCTGTTGGCCAGGGTGGCTGAAACACACATCTGGCTGGTGTTGAGTGCATTTGTATGGCTCAGTTTATTAGGACTTTTGGATGATTACCTGAAAATTGTCAAAAAACTGCCCAAAGGACTCGTCGGTCGCTACAAAATAATCGGTCAGCTTGTGCTGGGATTGCTCGTAGGTTGTGTCGTCTATTTTTTTCCGGAAGTGGAGTCGGCACGCTCGTCGACCACCATGCCGTTTTTTAAAAATTTTGAATTAAATTTGGGAATTTTTTACATCGCGTTCGTGGCCCTGGTTATCATCAGCACCAGCAATGGTGCCAATATCACCGATGGCCAGGATGGGCTTTTGGCGGGCGTGGTCGCTTTTGCGGCTCTGGCCTTTGCCGGGATTGCCTACGTCACCGGGCGCGTTGATTTCAGCGATTATCTGAACATCATTTATTTACCGGGTGCGGGAGAGCTGGCGGTATTTTGTGCCGCACTTTTCGGTGGTATACTCGGTTTCCTATGGTATAACTCCTATCCGGCCCAGGTATTTATGGGAGATACCGGGGCCCTCGCTCTAGGAGGCGCCATCGCCACGGTGGCCGTTTTAGTGAAGAAGGAACTCTTGCTCATTTTAATTTGCGGAATCTTTGTGATCGAAAACCTGTCGGTGATCATTCAGGTGCTTTATTTCAAGCGCACCGGTAAACGAGCCTTCGCCATGGCGCCCCTGCATCACCATTTCGAATTAAAAGGGTGGGCGGAACCAAAAGTGGTTGTGCGATTCTGGATTCTAAGCGCGTTGCTGGCGCTTTTGACCCTGGCAACTTTCAAGATACGGTAGAACATGAAAAACAAGTTTTTTAAAATTGATCTTGAGCGCACCGATTTCTCCCTGTTATTCAGCGTATTAATTCTGGTGATTCTGGGTACGGCCAGCGTCTATTCGGCAAGCTCTTATCGAGCCGAACAGTTCCACGGCTATGGCGCCTATTATTTTCGCCAGCACCTGATCCGCCTGGTCATCGGCCTAATTTGTTTGATGATTCTGGCATCCTCCAATTACCGATTCTGGCTGCAGCGGTCGATGATTTTTTATTTTATTTCCGCCGGACTGGTTTTATACCTGTTGACAGGCGGTCCCGGCGTTTTGGTGCGCAATGGCGCCGCCAGCTGGTTAAGGCTGGGTCCCATCATATTTCAACCATCCGACTTTGCGCGCTATGGGTTGATTATGTTTTTAGCAAAAAGGTTGTGCGAGCGGCGTGAGTTTCTCGACTATTTTCAGGAATATGCCATACACCTGGGCATCGTATTCTTAATTGTGATACCGGTCGCCCTGGAACCGGATTTGGGCACCGCCGCCCTGATCACCTCCATCGCATTTATCATGTTTTTGTTTGCCGAAGTCCCATTCAGCTTTTTATTCGCGTCCTTCCTGACGCTGATGACCGGGGCTCTCACTTATATACTCGTATACCCGCATTCCGGTTCGCGCGTGCATGTCAATAACTATATAAGTGGTCTGTTGGGGCTGCCGGATATGCCTTATCAGCTCAAGCAGGCGCTGATTGCGTTATCGCACGGCGGCATACTGGGGAGGGGGATCGGCGAAAGTTTGCAGCGATATCTTTTTTTGCCTGAAGCGCACAATGATTTCATTTTCGCCATCATCGGCGAGGAATATGGTTTGATCGGCACCGTTGGAGTGCTGGTACTGTTCTTTGTTATTATCCGCCGAGGGTTGACCATAGCGCGGCAGGCGCCGGATGGCTATGGGCGTTTATTAGCCGGCGGCATTACGGCCTGTATTGCCAGCTATGCGCTGGTCAATGCCGGCGTGGCAATCGGCGTGCTGCCGACGACGGGCATCCCAATGCCGTTTCTGAGCTATGGTGGTTCTGCCATCATCGCGCACCTAAGTGCGATCGGGCTGCTGTTGAATATTTCCACGCAGTCCAGTCCGTCATTTGAGCGCGCACCGGGTTGGCGTATTTATAAAAACCGGTTGCAGAGTCGCATCTTCAAACCCTCGACACGACCGGTTTACCGGCAGAGCAGAACCTGGTCGCGTTCGCCCATGCGCATGAGGATGCGTTGAATTCGGAGCGGACACAGGATGGGGTGAATCGGCTTTTGTTTCTGTTTGCCGGAGGCAAGACAGGCGGACATCTGTATCCGGCCATTGCCATCGGGCAAAAAATATTGGAGATCAAGCCCGATGCGGAACTACATTTTGTCGGAACACCCCAGGGCATCGAGGCGCGTGTCATCCCTGAATTGGGGTATCCACTGCACCTCATCGCGGTGCGCGGATTCGCGCGAGGGCGCATTCTCGCCAATCTGAGCGTTCCGTTTCGACTGGCCTGGAGTCTGGTCCAGTGTGCGCGGCTGGTACGCCGGCTCAAACCTGCAGCGGTGATCGGAACCGGCGGATTTGTCAGCGGGCCCATGCTGTTCATGGCGCACCTCTTCGGCTATCCGACACTGATCCAGGAGCAGAACAGCTATCCGGGCGTGACCACGCGGCTGCTGGCTAAAGTGGTGGATCGGGTGCATTTGAGTTTTGCGGAATCGAAAAAATATTTTAGACAGCAGGACAAATTAGTCGTCACCGGCAATCCGGTGCGTAAGATGCATAAAACAAAAAAGGAGGTAGCAAGAAAACAGTTTTCTCTGGCGTCAGATAAACCGACGCTGCTGGTGTTTGGCGGCAGCCAAGGCGCTCTGGTGATCAATCGCGCGATATTGAGCATTCTGGATCGGCTCATGACGAAGACGGAGATTCAGATCATCTGGAGCTGCGGCAAGTGGAATTTTGATGAAGTAACACGGGCAACGGCCAGATATCCCGGACGGGTATGGGTGGTGGATTTTATTATGGATATGCCAATGGCGTATAGTGCGGCGGATGTGGTGGTGAGCAGGGCAGGCGCATTGGCACTGGCTGAAATCAGTTTAAGTAGTTTGGCAGCAATTTTGATTCCCTTCGCCGCGGCTGCCGCCAATCACCAGCAAGTGAATGCCATGACGATGCAGAATTTGGGCGCTGCCATCGTCATACTGGAACAGGACTTACAACCTGAAAGACTGGCGCAGGAGATCATAGCCCTGTTTGAAGATGATGAACGGCGCGAGAGCATGCAAAAGGCGGCCCGACAGGCCGCCTTTGCCGACGCCGGCGATACGCTGGCGCGTTCTGTCCTCTCTCTCGTCTCGTAAAAGCAGGTGGGTAAAAAGGACAGAGTGGGCAATCATAGACGGATAAACCATTAGAACCGCACCGAAACGGTGCTCAAAAAGTGGGGATAAAGAGATGAATAGACCGGGATGGAGCCAATGGATCCTGATCTTCAGTTCGGCCGTGTTGCTCGGCCTCATTATCGGCCTGAGCTGGCTGCAGGCGCGCTCGGAGGTGGAAGAGATCACGCCTATCGACCAGATCGCTGCCGATGCCGTAAAAGATTACGATCTGCATGAAGCATTTAACGCCGATATCATTGAAAAACTTCGCCGGGCGGAAGTGGAACGCTCCCTGCTGCCCCTCTCAGCGGGGCTGCTGAATACGCTGCAGCGCGGCAGCGAGGGCAAAGGCGAAGTGTTCGCTTTCATTGCCGCCGGCAACCTGTTTCCCGTCAATGAAAAAGGTGAGATTCTGTCAGCGGATGCAACTGTTGCTGAATTGGGTGCACCCGTTCTCACCGGCTCGGGAATCAAACTCAATCCCAAAACGAAATGTATCGATGGTTCGTTGTTCTCCGAAACTGTATGTTTCATCCGTTCTCTGACGAAGGAGAACGGTCTGTTACGTCATCAGCTGTCGGAGGTACATTGCGATCCGTCATTGGGACTGGTGGTCTATTTGTCGCATACGGGTACCCTGCCGATTATATTGGGTCGCGGTAAGATGGAGGAAAAGGGTAGAAAACTGAATATCCTGTTTAACCGGATGGGTTCGAGTGTGTTGTTGTCATCGGCCCGTTATCTGGATGCTCGTTTAAATGGTCAACTCGTTGTAAAGAAAAAGAGTTGAGAGGGTATTTGCACCGCATAGTTGGGGTGTGATCATGGAAGAACTTGAAATAATTACCGGTCTTGATATTGGTACGACCAAGATCGGATGCTATATAGCCGAAATCGACGAGGACGAAGAGATAAAAATCATCGGTGTCGGCCTCGCGCCTTCGGAAGGATTGCGTTACGGCATCGTCGTCGACTCTGAGAAGACCGTGCGTTCGATTCGGGCTTCAATTGAAAAGGCGGAAGAGATGGCCGGTGTGGCGGTGGACCTGGTGTATGCGGGTATTGCCGGCGATCATATCCGCAGCATCAATGGCCGGGG
>JAFGSU010000399.1 GCA_016934435.1 Candidatus Zhuqueibacterota bacterium
ATATTAAAATAAGCCTGTCCTACGATGACACCTATTCTTTAAATACCAGTACCACCGTCACCGGGCAGAGAACGCATTCAAGATTGGTTTATGGTGATAAGACGGATATTCCTTTTCCGGATTGGACCATACGCGTCAGCAACCTTGAAAAATTACCACTGCTCAACAAGTTTGTTCAGCGCGCAGGGCTTGACCATGCCTATTCCGGACAATTCAACCAGACCTTCAATCTCGATAAAGGCCAGGAAATCATAACCAAAGACGACCGCAGCGCCCAATTCCGGCCGCTGGCGGGTGTTAATTTCGCATTTAAAAACGGTGCCACCATCGATGTCAGATACAACGTGACGGAGAATACCTCTCTGGCAAAAGGTTTCGGCGTCGGCGGCACGAAAAATAATATTGAAGAGTTGGCCATAACCGCAAGGTATTCCAAACGGAGTGATTTCCGTATTCCCATTCCGGTTTGGCCGTTCAAGAATATGCGGTTGAAAAATAATGTTGACTTGACGGTAACTGTCAGTTCCAGCAAAAATGTGACGCGTAAAAGCCGGGGAGGGGGCAATTATGAAATCACCGCTGAAACAAGCAAGTGGTTCTTAAAGCCTGATTTACAGTACAGTTTCAGTGATCGCGTACGGGGAGGCCTCCACCTTGAAGTCGGCAAGACGCATAATAAGTTAATTGGTGATATGTCGTATACTGAATTTGGTCTTGATGTAAATATCTCCATTCGAGGTAGATAAAAAGTGAGGTAAAATGTGCGATTGTTAACATTAATTTTGGCGTTAAGTTTTTGTAGCGTCGGTTCTTGCAATGGCCAAGCTGTTCCGGAGTTTAATAGCCGTAGAGCTTTCAGCTATCTGGAAAAGCAATGCAGCTTTGGTGCGCGCGTACCCGGAACCACGGCCCATCAGCGCTGCCGGGATTATATCCTACAAACAATGCGAAGCACAGCCGACCATGTCAGCACGCAACCATTTTTGCACACATTCGGTCAACCTGCGCATACCGTTACTGCGACTAACATCATTGCCAACTTTTTTCCACAGCAAAAAAAACGCGTTCTTTTGTGTGCCCACTGGGATTGCCGTCATTGGGCCGATCAAGATCCCGATCCCGAGAAACGAACCATGCCCGTCCCCGGTGCAAATGACGGGGCTTCCGGCGTGGCGGTCTTGTTGGAAATCGCTCAACTGTTGAAACAGCACAAACCACCAGTCGGCATTGACATGGTGTTTTTCGATGGTGAAGACCAGGGTACGAGCGCTGATGACCGTAGTTATGCAAAAGGCTCCGCTGTTTTTGCAAAACAACTATTGCCTTCTTATCGTCCACTTTTCGGCATTTTACTCGACCTGATAGGAGACAGCGACCTGCAAATTTTTCAGGAAATGTATTCCATCGAATATGCCAGGCCCATTGTAGATCAAGTTTGGCAAACAGCCGAAAAGCTGGGAATCGATGCCTTTGTCCCAAAGCCGGGGTATGCTGTGTTCGATGATCACGTACCCCTGCTCGAAAGAGGAATCCCCTGTATCGACATCATCGATTTTGATTACCCGTACTGGCACACCGTTTCAGATACACCCGACAAATGCAGCCCCGAAAGTCTTGAAAAAGTGGGTAAAGTTGTACTGCATGTTATATATACCCTATGAAAAAACCCGAATCCTGGATTTGTCTTGCGGTTTCTGTTAATGACCACACCCGGGAAGCGATCAGCCTGTATCTGTTCCAGTCAGGCGCACGGGGTGTGATCGAGGAACCGGATCGATTGCACGCCTATTTCGCCGAAAGCGTTGATGCTCGGACGCTGTGCGACGGCATGCGTCGTTACCTTTGCTCTTTGCGCGAGCTGGGTTTTAATGCGGATGCCAACGATATAACCTGTAACGTCATCCCGGAACAGGATTGGAACAAGGAATGGAAGAAGCATTTTCATGGATTTGCACTGAGCCGGAAAATATTTATAAAGCCAACCTGGGAAAAGGCGCCGGGAAAACACTATCCTTGCTTGATTGAAATTGATCCTGAAATGGCTTTTGGCACCGGAACCCACGCGACTACCCGATTATGCCTGCAATTGCTTGAATCCACCATCCGGGGAGGCGAACAGGTAGTTGATATTGGCACCGGTACGGGCATCCTGGCCATTGCAGCTGCTAAGCTTGGCGCACGCCGGATTTATGCTTTTGATCTGGATCCGATTGCCACCATTACAGCAGTAAAAAATGCGCGTCAAAATGGTGTCGGGGAACAAATTGCATTTTACACCGGAACTTTATCCGCAGTGTGTCCTGGGCGCATACGTCCGGATATTGTTTTTGCCAATGTCAATCGGAGGGAGATCGTAAAGATGTTGCCTTTAATGAAAAAATTGTTAGATTATCCTAAGAACCTCATCGTTTCCGGCATACTGGTTGAAGAGAGAGCAAAGATAGAAACCGACTTGCTGAGATTTGGTTTTGTCATTTCTGAATTTTTATCTGCGGAAGAATGGATCGCCTGCCGCGTACAGAATCGGTCGCGCATTCAGGAAAAAAGATGAATCGTACCAAGGGAAGATATTTCCGGCAATGCCTGCTATGGATGATTTTTGTTATTTCATCAGGAGCGCCGGCAAAGAGTGACATCATACTGGATACCCTTATGATCCATGATAAGCAGTTATGTGTTTCTTTTCACATTGAACAGCTTTTCGATGAAAAAACCGCGCAAGGCCTGGAGCGGGGATTTATTTCCGAGATCAGACATACATTACAGCTCTGGCAGGTAAAGGGTCTATACAGTACCATTGTTCGGGAAAAAACGGTGCTCATGCGCCTATATTATGATAATTGGACGCAAAAATATGCGGTAGTAACCGAAAAAGAAAATCGTTTGACCAATAATATGGAAACATTGAAGAATTTCTGTTCTCGAATCCATGCTTTAATCCTGACACCCGTTTCAGAACTGGATGGTAAATATTATCTCACCATTCAATCTGCGTTTCTCCCTATCTCGGATGAAACCTATGGTGAACTTTCAAACTGGGTTTCCGGCCGCAAGGATGAAGCCGAAAAACCGAAACGTCGAGGCCGCTTTTTTTCTTTTCTGGTCGATTTACTTGGTTTTGGCAATCGCAATATAGAATTTAAATCAAGTGATTTCAACGTTGTTAATCACTCCCGCATTCAATTTATTCAATAATTGTGATTTCGGACAAGTTTATCAGCGATCCGGCGCGTTTATATTTAAGTAGTATCCGATAACTTAAAGTGGAGAGTTTGATATGAAAACAAAACCGATCCTATCGATTATGTTCTTTTGCGCCTTCATCCTGATTTTTTCTGCTGAAGGCAAAGGGGCCTCACGCCTGGTGCAGGGCTTAAAATATGCCAATAATCAGAATAATATAGCCGGCGCCGGCATGACCATCCATAACAGTGAACAAAAACTGTCTTTTGCCATCCGTGAAAAATACCTCGATTATGCGACCAGCCGCAAACTTGAAATGCGGATGCAAAGCCAGAATCGTCCGGAAGTATTGATCCCTCTCTTCATGCCGCATTTGCTGAACGGCGACCTGACACCGCTGGCGTCATCAACAAAACAGTATGCTCTGGCAAAGTCGGCCACGGGTGGGATTTCAGGAAAAGTGACTGTGGCCGGCGGTATGCCCGATCCCAATTTCCCCATTAAGGTGGTCGCCTTTGATTCGCTGGGATACTATGCTTCTCAAGCTGAGGTTGATAACGTTTCAACGGAATATTCCATCCCCGATATGATGCCGGGCAGTTACTATGTCATGACCGTCAGCAATCATTTTGTCGATGAAATCTATAACGATGTGGTTGCGCCTCTGGATAATCGAGAAACCTGGCGTATGGCGACCAGGGTTCAGGTGGCGGATGGCGATACAACGACCGCAATTGACTTTGATTTACAAAAAGGCGCCAGAATTTCCGGGCGCATCTTCCATCCGGGGGGGACCATTCCTCTTCAGGAGCAGGAAGTAACTTTTATCTTCTCCCGTAAGGATTTATCATCGCCCATCTATGAGACGACGGAATATATTTTCAGCGGCAACTATAATGTGACCGTTCCGTTGGCGGGAGAATATAAGATGGCAGTGAAGACGGACGATTACATGACAACCTGGTATGGCAACACTTCGAACTGGAACGCCGCGGAACCGATTTCCATCCCAACCTATCAGTCGCTCGTCGGTAACATAAATTTTATTTTGGTCTCGGATCCTGTAGGCGACCTGTCGGGCATCATCGGTGGCGCCATCCGTTACGGCGACAGTGATACACTCCCTTTTTTGAGCGCAGTTTATGCATTTGATCTTGCCGATACATCCCTGAATATGACAATCGGAATCAACGGGACTTATACGTTTGAAGGGTTGCCGCAAGGCGATTATATACTCTACGCCAACGATATCGGTGGAAACCTGATCTACGAGTCGAATTATCTCGGTCAATATTATGAAAATGCGCGTACCCCTGATCAGGCCAAACCCGTGACGTTAAAAGCCGGACAGTTCCTGGAGGGCATCCATTTTGTGCTGGAGAGAGGCGGCAACATTTCCGGCCGTGTTACCAATACACTGGGGGCTCCTGTTGATTCCATCCTCATCATGGCTTTAAATGCCGATCTCGGTGGTGCCGGAAAGGATCCTTTCTTAACCAGACTGGCCATTTATTTGTGCGGCACGGATGCTGACGGACGGTATGTGTTGGAGGGGTTACCGACGGCATCCTACATCGTTCGTACTATTTCCGATTCGTTGTTCAAAGTAGATTTTCTGGGGTTAAATTTAAACTATGAAAAACAGGGTGGGAAATATGTGGATGAGTACTATGGGGATGTGCAGAATATATTCCATTTTCAGGAGGCCACACAAGTGCCCGTAACGGTTCCAAACACCACCGACGGCATTGATTTTGTCCTGGAAGACGCCAAATATTTTACCGGAACGGTCAAAGACGCCGTCTCCGGCGCGCCTGTGACCAATATCATGCTGTTTGCCCTGAATGATACCTCCGGCGTTCCTTATTTTTCGTTGAATATGATCTTGAAGAAGCAGGTGCAAATCAGTGGCGATTTTAAACTGGGTCCCTTGCCTTCCGGAAAATACAAACTCATCGCGGTGGCAGGAGGATTGGAATTCAAAACCGATTATCTCAGCGAGTTTTATGACGGCGTACGGCTGTTCGAACAAGCGCCGGTGTTGACGCTCGACCAGGCCAATCTCGGAGGTATCCATTTTACTCTGGACAGAGGCGCTGTTATTCAGGGCTTTGTCGATCTACCACAAAATGGCGGCGCATTTCATACCGGCGCCGATACCCTGGACGGTTTTCCCGTGTTTGTCTTTGATGCCAATACGGGTCAATTGGCCAATCTGGATTTTGTCCAATTCACCGGCGGCTATCGCGTCGATCATTTATTGCCCGGCGATTATAAAATTCTCGCCCTGCCCACTCTTACGCCTTTTGCGGCGACTTATTATGGCGGAGGAAATCACTTTACCGATCCGCTCAGCCAGACCATTACATTGACCGATTACGGACAGATAACAGATTGCAACATCACTCTGGAAACGGCTGACGGAAGCATCGCAGGTCAGGTACTATCGGATGACAAACCCGGAACAGGACTTTCCCAGATCATGGTGATCGCCTATGATGGCAGCGGTCATCCCTGTGGATTGGCGCTCACCGATATGAACCTGCGCACCGGCTGGGTTAATCCGGATGCACAAGGCACCTACGTCATCGAAGGTTTGCGCAGCGGTTCCTATTTTCTCCGAACCTATTCGCCGTCCTCCGTGCTTAGCCTATCGGAGCAGGTGCTCGGATTGGTGGATATGATTACCGGCGATTTTGATCCTCTGGCTCTTCTGGGTAGTCTAAACGAAATTACCGCCCTGTTGGATCTGGATTTGACGCTCTATCAGGATCAATGGTACCAGGAGGTGCCCGCGGTGATGGACGTGAATCTGATGTCGCTGGTGTTCGCTCTGACGGCTTATGGCATACCGGAAGGTTACGACGAGGCGCTGTTGCCCGTCTACCTACCGTTGCCGGTGGCGGAAGAAATCCCGGCCAATGCTACGGCCATCCTGGTCTCGGATGGCAGCCAAAGCGGAGATAATAACTTTGTCTTACAGGAGGGCGATCTTGGGGATGTTTTCACCGGTGTGGAAAATGATGAGCTTGTGTTGCCCGATAAATTCATGGTTTCATCGAACTATCCGAATCCTTTTAATCCCACAACCACGATTACCGTGCATTTACCCGCGCAGGCGGATGTGAGTGCGGTTGTATATAATATATCGGGCCAACAGGTTAAAAAATTGTTTCAGCGGCAGCTGCCGCCGGGCAGCCATCGAATCCAATGGAAGGGTTTGGATGAGCGGGGTTGGTCGGTACCCGCAGGAATTTATCTAATGCAGGTATCCGCCGATGGTATGAACCGGATAATCAAGATGACGCTGTTGAAATAAGTCGGAACCCGAAAGGCTTACTATGCCTTTCAGGTTTTCCTATCATTGACAGCGTTTTTGCACTGTCCAGGCCCGAAAGGTGAGTATAACCTTTCGGGCTTTCTTACCCAATGCAGAGGTCAAACGATTCAGAGGTGATTACGGTTAAACCTCAAGAAGGCGATGCGGCTATGATTACAAGAGATCATTCTCATGGTTAAAAAATCCCGACCGGGATTTCCATACGATACAAAAAAAGCAATTTGATTTATCTTTTTTTTGCTATATATTATTATATTATAACCAAAACAAGCGTCATGTTCCCTGCATAGCTCAGCTGTTCTGCTGTCGGAAGAAAAGCGAGCAGTGGACAATAGTTAAAACGGGACGATCAAAGATCGAAATTTTAAGCATCTTTTGAAAGGCATATGATAACGACCGTGTTCAGAGTCCTCAATAACACCGTTCTACTCCTCATCATCTTTATCTCTTTGGTTTATGCTGCAGGGTGGTATCGCATTTTAGAAACCAGCGAGGGGGGAATCGTCATGGAGTTCGATGCGCCTCCGATTGATATGGATTCCCTGCTTTTGGATGGCAGGTATCGTTATACCGTGCATGCGGATGACTGGCCGATCATAAAAACAGCGGGGCGATACCCCGTTCCTTTTCAAAATTTGATTCTCCAGCTGCCCGTCTCAAAAGCACGGGCAACTATTCTAAAAATGGAACCTGCCAACGACTTGAAAATCCATTTACAGGTTAATGAACAGGACCATGCCCTGATACCCGCGGCGGAGGAACCTGATTGGGAGATACGGAAACCATCCGACAGGGAATCGTGGCCTCCTGCCGTTCTGAACTACCTGGGGCGCCATGGAGATGGCTATTTGTGGAGCCTGATGATTTATCCGTACCACTATGATCCGAGCACTCATACTCTGCGCTGTTTGCGCAGGATGCATCTGCAGGTTGTCGTTTTGCCGGATGAGGCGGGTACGGAAAAACCGCTTCTGAAGAAATCCAGGTTAAATCTCTATGCTGATTTATCGCTCACATCAGCATCGACCCGCGGTGTTAATCAAGCCAACCAAACGCAAATGAGTAACAATGATAAAACTTATTGCAGGATCATCATCGACCGTGATGGCATGTATAAAATAAATGGCACTGATCTGCAGGCTGCGGGCATTAATCTGTTAGCTGTGGAAATAAAAAATCTTCGACTCACCTGTGGCGGTAAAGACGTCCCTATTTACGTTCAGGGTTGGAGAGATGGCCAATTTCATCAACATGATTATTTTGAGTTCTGGGGGGAATATAATAGAGGCAGATATCAATCTCGTTCCCCCGATATGTACCAGGATCCTTTCAGTGCAACCAATGTGTACTGGTTGTCGTGGCAAGGAGCCCAGGGTGCCTGGATGAGCGAGGAGCCATCCGGCATCATCGATGCACAAGCGAGCGATTTGCAAAAACCATACTCTTTTTATCAGACCGTTCATGTTGAGAAAGATGATTTTTTCGATCATCTCGGTAGTATATCACAGCCCGATTCTTTACGAGACCACTGGTTTGCCAGACCGATTCTGGGGGCTGGCCGCAAGATGGAATTTCCGTTTAATATTCAATATCCGGATGATCGCTCATCTCTGCCCCTGCAGACGCGCATTATGATGTGCGGATTAAGCGCCAGAAACGAAGCCCCACATCAGGTCTCTTTTTTCCTTAATGATCGTTACCTGTTCACCGGTCAGGGTTTTCGGCAAGGTAATATGGATTTTCGCAATGGCGAGGAAATTTTACTCAGCAGCGCCGATTTACACCATGGCGAAAACAGCCTCACCGTCGTCAATGAATTCGACCCGACGCAGAGTGATTTTGTGATGATGAACTGGTTCGAAATAACCTATCCTCGTTTATATCGGGCCGATGACGAATTTATAAAGTTCTTTGTACCGCCTGACTATGATCTCGGGCGCTTTTTATTCCGTATCGATGGTTTCAATGAAGGCGATATAGATGTTTACAAATTAGGAACAAGCAAACTGACCGGTTTCTCCATACAGGAGGTCATCGATTATACAGGATTCCAATCTCTGCAGGTTAGTTTTGAAGATTTCGTCCAGACGCGAGAGGTAGAATATGTAGCGGTTTCGCAATCTGCCAAACAAAAACCTATCGCTATCCAGGTGTTACATTCTTTGCCCACATTTGCCGCCGATGCGATGGCGGACTATATTGTGATTACAACATCAAGATTCAAATCGATAGAGTCTTTGCAGGATTTGATGTCATTGCGCCAATCACAGGGCTATAGAGTCAGTGTCGTCGACATACAGGACATTTTTGATGTGTACGATCATGGCCGACGCAGTTCCTATGCGCTTAAATCCTTCCTGCGCTGGGCTTATGAAAATTGGCCGTTGCGCTATGTTTTGCTGGTCGGAGATGGCTGTTACCTGCGTAAACCGGTGCAAGGGGATACACTTGATATCATTCCGGTACATTACCGACAGACCCTACAGTATGGCGCCACCGCAACTGATCACTGGTACAGTTTGCTGGATGGCGACGATGAAATCCCGGATGTGCATATCGGCCGATTGCCGGTTCGGAATGAGGAGCAACTGAGAGCTGTCGTGGATAAAATCATCGCTCATGAAATGCAATCCGAGTCCGGCCTCTGGCGAAATCGTCTTCTGTTCATCGGCGGTGAAGGGCAATTTTTTCGCGATAAAGGCATTTCTCTGGCTCTTAAAGCGCCTATTGAGTATTCAACGGCTCTGCTTTTTACAACCAAAGATAAAAACGTACCTGCCGATCCATTCTATGGTGACACAAGTGAGTTGCTTGATTATATCGACCAGGGCTGTGCTGTTATTAATTTCCACGGTCACGGCGGCGGCGCTATCTGGTCTGATAATGGCTTGCTGAAATTGGAAGACGTCCATTTGATGAATAACCGCAACAAATATCCGCTCATTTTAAGCATGACCTGCTATACGGGGGCTTTTGATGATATCTCAGAACGCAATCTGGCAGAAGCCATGCTCTTCGCTGAGGATCGCGGCACCATGATGTTCGTCGGTACCAGCGGAGTTGGCTGGCGGGAAAATGATGTATTGCTGCAGGCGGAACTGATGGATTATTTTTATGATCATCCGGATTGCACCATCGGTGAAATTTTGGATGCGGCAAAAGTGCGCTATTACGCCAAATATCAGAGCGATATTGCGCTCTCTCAGGTCATTCAGTACAATCTTTTCGGCGATCCGGCTACCAGAATGAGTGTGCCTGATTATAAGGCCGAGCTTGAGCTTTCACAACATCTGATAAAAGTCAGTGATACCTTGCACGTATCGACAAAACTGCCTTTCGGACAGGGGTCCGGGGTTTGCGAGCTTGTCGATAGTACCCTGCAAATTGTTTCTCAACATTTCGCCGACGTTGCGCAAAATCGGATTAATTTCAGCATGCCTATCCTGCAAACCTTTCCTTCTTCAAACGGATATGTTCGTGTTTATGCCAATGATAATCTTGGGCTGGCACAGGCACATGGTTCGGCGGCTTTCTCGCTATCGGATGTCCTGTTTGACTCAGTCTGGGTCGAGCTTACAGCCCAGGATAGCCTGTTCTACAGGGCTTCTATTCTCAGCAGGTCGCCGCTGCAACGGGTGGTCTGCCTGGCGCAGGGGGAAACACTGACTATGAAAATGATCGGACCTAACCAGTACCAGAGCGAAAAAGGGCAAAAACTTGCAGACCAGCTAACCTACCGTTTTGAGGTTACCACAGCAGAGGGACGGATTATCACCAGTCCTAATTATATCTATAATCGCCCTGATCAATTGAGATTGGAGATGCATGCTGGGCAATGGCAATGGACCGGTACGGATCGGTTATTTTTACAGGCGCCCATATACAATTGGGGTAATGGAGATGGTTATGCCCTGGTCTGTCTGGAAATACAGACCGCTACGGCAGATTGGCAATTGATCGGCTTTGATACCGTGGCTGTGCGACCTTTTTCATCTGCTTTTTCGCAAATTGCTTTCTCAGCGGCTCCCGGGCGAAAAAGAATCCGTTTCGGCTGCAAACCGTTATTGATGACGGAATACCCCTTTACTTACAGCAGTAGCTGGATCGATGTCACCGCTTTCAGCATGCCACCCTCTGGTGGTTTCCGTATGGGGGCGAGTATTCAGGATACTCTGCGGTTTGATGAATTTTGCAGCCTGATATCTGCGCAAGGTTCCGGAGGAGAGGCAAACGTCCTCACCCTGAATAAATCGTATCCGCTCTCGATTGAGGAACAACCCGATTTCCACGCTTTTGCCGATATGTCGGCATATTCTATTTCTTTTGCTAATAACAGCATCGATATGAAAGGGCTCGAGCTCATATTTCGGATTAATTCCACCGGCAGTGAGGCCGACAGCGCCTATCTGTATGCCGGTATTTTCCGATATGTCCCTCAGAGTCGTAAATGGTTGCGTCAAGCGACCAGATTCGAATTACCGAATCTATTAATTACCCCTTTGTCGGAACCGGGTATATATGCCGCGCTCTGGGCCCGAGACACACGGCCGCCGGGAGTGGAAATTATTGTTGATGGGAGGCAGCATTCACCTAACAATTACGTCAGTCCCAATCCTCAAGTTATGGTGATGCTGCATGACCTCAACGGCGTTGACGTTTCACCGGCCAGCCTGGAGATCATGCTGGACGGACAACGGCTTCCTGAAATCTGGGTTGTGCCGGATTCCATCATCAACGCTAACGAGGTTGTTTTGCAGGGTATCCCCTCCCTGCAGCCGGGGACTCATCAAATGCAGGTAAGCGCTGCCGATTGCAATGGTAACGTCCTGCCGGCGAAAGAGATAATCCTGAAAGTGGCGGAAAATTTTGAGCTGCGAATGCTGGGGAATTATCCCAATCCTTTTAAGAAAGAGACGACGTTCGCCTATATTTTAACCCAACCGGCGGAGCGAATTTCCCTGAAGATTTACACCGCCGCCGGCAAATTAATCCGAAAATTGGATGGCGCCCTGCAGGAAGATGCCAATCCGCTCGCTGCGGATTACCACGAGATAACATGGGATGGCAATGATGAAGACGGGTACAAGGTCGCCAATGGGGTATATTTTTATAAGATGACCGCCCATAGCGGCCATAAAAAGCAAGAGGTCAGCGGGAAAATGGCGCGCCTGGAATAGAAATATCTTGATAGCAAATCGTATAGGCAAAATTGTGAACGCAAATCGATATCCTGAAAAATGTCTGCCGCCGGGGAAAATAATGACATGTCTGGTCGTTGCTCCGTTACTACTGTTGCTGCTATTTTCTTTCAGCTACGCTGACGGGCGTTATGCAGGCGCGACATTGGACCTGGGGATCGGCGCGCGCCCTCTGGCGCTGGGCGAAGCCGCGGCTGCCATGTTCGGCGGGGCGGAATATTTTCGCTATAATCCGGCCGCCCTGGGTATGCTGGTGCGCGGTGAAGTCGGCCTGATGTATGCGCCCACTTTCGGCAGCGTTACCTCCCCCATGGCAACGTTTCATTATATCGGCCTGGCATGGCCGGCGCCGACAGGCGGCACCATCGCCCTGCACTGGACGCGATATACCGTCGACGATATTCCGATTTATCCCCAATTATCGGGGAATTCATATGCAGAGCGCGCGAGTCAACCGGAACTACGACCGACCGGTCAATCGGATGGCTCCTTCAGCGACGTGGAGGATGCATTTTTTATTTCTTTCGCACGCACAATTAAGACCACGCTGCCTCTGGGATGGTTATATACCGATTTACCGCTGGAAATCCCGCTGGGCCTGAATGTCAAAATATTACGCCAGGCCTTGCATGATAAAAGCGCATCGGGAGTGGGCATTGATCTGGGCATGATGCTCAAGTTGAACCTCGCAACTCTGATTGATATGCGCCCACTGGGCGATCTGTGTTTCGGTTTTTCCATCAAGGACGTGACCCGTACGACCCTGCTCTGGAATAATGAGCATTCAGAACGGATTCAAACCACCTATCTGACCGGTTTTGCCTATCGCCAACGACTGGGAATAAAAGACCTGACTGCAAATGTGTTCTGGTCGGTGCAGAAAAAATATGATGCAGAAAATCTATACGGCGCAGAGTTGTTGTTCAAGGGTTTTGCACTGCGTGTGGGGCGGAATGTGAGCGGTCTGACCAGCGGCGCCGGATGGCATTGGCGTCGAATCAGGATTGATTACGCCTTCACGACGTATGATTTTGACTGCGCGCATCGATTGAGTTGTGCGTTTTTGCTTTAGAAGCAGAGGGGTTGATCATGAACATCACATTAAAATGGTGGCCGTTACTTTTCGTCGTCCCTCTGTGGCTTGCTTGTCGGGAGCAAGCCACCAGCCCGCCTCCTGTTGTGCCGCCGCCGCAATTTGTCTCCTCATCCGAAGATACTGCGGCCCTGGAACGTGGCATTGATGCGATCCCGGAAATGGATGCTATTTTTTTACAGTGGTATAAGAATTCCCTGTACGAATCATTCCAGTTGTGGCGTCGCGCTCAGGGCGAATCGCTCTTTAGAATGATTGCCTCTTTGCCCAAATCGGATAGCAGTTATATCGACCTGGTGGATATTGAGAAACGATATTATTATTATCTACTGGCAGTTGATGCGGAGGATAACTGGAGCGAACCATCCGATACGGCGCATTATCTGTTGCTGCCAAAGGCTACCGATTTGAACGTTGTTTTTTCCACTCCCCTGCAATTCATCTGGCAAAAGAAGGGCATTAATCCGCCTCATTACATTTTGCGACTCTATGATGATTTGTCCGACGACCTGATCTGGCTGAGCCGGGTGGCGTCGGCGTATCAGGGAGACGAGGAAACGACTACTTTTAATTGGGATGGCAACAGCAAGCTTAGCCAGCTCCTCTCCGGCCGACGCTATCGCTGGCGGATTGACTGTCTCGATAATACACCCTACACCGGCAGTGAATCACTCTGGCATCGATTCGTCATGCCCTGACACGATCCGGTTTCTCCTTACGCTCGTAACAAACAGGGAGGTGGCTGCTTCGTCATGCCGATAGTAAGTCTGTGGAAATTTATCTTGACAATTTGATAAAAATTCTTAATTTTATTTACTATGTGACATATAACCTAACTCTTGGAGGTTGGGAATGAAGCTAAAGCCGATGGTATTCGTGCTATTGCTACTTTTGATTAAGGCTTCGGG
>JAFGSU010000400.1 GCA_016934435.1 Candidatus Zhuqueibacterota bacterium
AATTAATCCGGATAGTCATGGGATGTGAGTGATCAGATGTGCGGTACAGAAAATTTTTTACAAGATCACTCGATTCCTCTGACCGGCACAATTTTTATACCGTAAGCATCTCGAGAACTGAATGCATACTTTTTTCAAATCTGTTCAGTGAGCTGAGATTTGTATTTTCAAATTCGAACTCATAAACTGGCCGTTGCATCGAGGTGGCGGTATTGATTTTTTCGACTGGCAATCCTACCCTTGGCAGCTATATCCAGATTACCTGTATTTGATTCACCCAACGATGCATGAATCGACCAAAAATCTCTTGCGTATTATCATTATTATTTTATTATTATAAACAAAAATTAAAATGAGGCAAATTATGACCGAAGAAGAAATGAAACTGGTGAAGGAACGCAGCGCCACAATAATTGCAGAGCGGGACAAAACCCTTGTATCATTAATAGAGAGTCTGAGCGAATATCTCTTAACGGGATCGGGAAATTACGAGGACGCAGCGCAAAGGCTGGCTGTACTCAATCAGACGATAGAATACTTGCCGATGACCATGGACTGTCTGAAAAAAAGAGACTAACAGGGCCCATCACCATCAGGTTAAAGGCATGGCACTGATCATGTCGTGGCTTGGTATTTACCAAAAAATAAAAATGTGAACTTTAGTTTTCGGATGGAACGGACTAGGCAGGGCAATCAATCTGATGGCCCTGCTGTTTTTAATCATTTTGATATATTTACTGAAAAGATTGTAAATCCGGCAAATACGGCCAGATCATTTTTTACAAAGGTTCCGGCCCAGATGAATGAGCCGTCGATGCCCATCTCGGAGAGCCCACATAATCCATATCCGACGAACATGTCACCCTTCTCAGTCCGGGGTTCGACAGCCTGAACCCCATTCTCCATAAAAAGGAACAGTATGATGACTGCGACACATGATTTTTTGATGCAATTGAACGAAATATTTTGTAAATTTTTAAGACTCTTTGATTAACAATTTTACTCCAAATAGGACAGGGAATGAACCGGAGGGAACGGCCAGGATATAACCGATATCTCGTCTCAGGTTGCAACATATTTTTTGCGTCACTCGTGATCGCATGGTCTGCGATAGCCTGCGACAACACCAACGCCGACGGGCAGTTATTGCAGGACCAAAACGGCAAGCGGGTTATCCATGCAATACAAACAGGCGATGCCGTCAAAATCGACGGCAGGCTGGACGAACCGGACTGGGAGGCTGTGACTTTTCAGGGCGGTTTTCTGCAGCGCGAGCCCGAAGAAGGCCAGCCGGCCAGCGAACGCACCGAGGTCGGTATTCTGTACGACGATCAAAATCTCTATTTCGGCATCAAATGCTTCGATTCCGAGCCCGGTAAAATCATCGCCCGGGAAATGCGGCGCGATGCCGTGGTCGACGACGACGATTATTTTGAGATGGTCATCGATACCTATCACGACCAGCGCAGTGGTTATTATTTCATCACCAATGCGCACGGTTCCAGGCGCGACGCCCAGCTGGCCAACGAAGGTCGCGATTACAATCCCGCCTGGGACGCGGTCTGGAGATGTAAATCGCATATCAACGACGAGGGCTGGTTCCTCGAGATCGCCATTCCCTGGAAAACCCTGCGTTTTGCCGAGCTGGATTCAAGCCGCTGGGGGATCAATTTCGCCCGCATGATTCGCCGCAAAAACGAGCACGTCTACTGGCAACTGATCCCGCGTCATCTGGGCGGGGCCGCCATCTTTCGGCTCTCCGAAGCCGGGACGTTGCAAGGACTAGCTGGACTGAAGATGGGCGGCAACCTCGAACTGCGGCCCTATTTCCTCGGCGGCTTGGAGAACGACCAGGGGACAAATTTTGCCACCGATCACCTCAGCGACATCGGTCTCGATAGCAAGATCGCCGTCACCGCGAACCTGGCTTTGGATCTCACCGTCAACACCGACTTTGCCCAGGTGGAAGCGGACCAGGAACAGGTGAACCTGACCCGGTTCTCGCTCTATTACCCGGAAAAGCGGGATTTTTTCCTCGAGGGCGCCGAGATTTTTGCCTTTGGCAGCAGCGGCCACTGGCGCGGCGGTTCCTCTGACATGAACCTGTTCTACAGTCGCCGCCTGGGACTGGCCGACGGCCATGAAGCCCGCATCCTCGGCGGCGCCAGGATGGTCGGCAAAATCGGGCGCTACCGCATCGGCATGATGAACATCTTCACCGACGACATCTCCTTTACCGAATCTGACAATAAGACAATCGAGATTCCTGCGACCAATTTTTCGGTGCTGCGGCTCAGCCGCGATGTGCTGCGGCGCGGCAGTATCGGTGTGATGTTACTCAACAAAGAAGAGACTCATTCAGTCCACTATAACCGCTCTCTGGGAATAGACAGCCATTTGCCCCTGAGTAATCATTTAACCCTGTCCGGTTACTTCGCCGGCACCGGCGGCCCGGCGCAATTGGCCGAGGGCCGACGCTTGGATATGAAGCAAAAAAACCTCGCCGGTAAAATCGGCCTCGACTATAACAGCGATCTATGGCAGTTTTCCACGACGTATCAGGATATCGGCGCACGATTCAATCCCGAAATGGGATTCAACCGCCGCAGCGATTTTATCCTGACGACAGCATCTATCGAGTATGCGCCACGACCGAAAAACTCTAAGCTCATCCGTCAGTATAAATATCAGGTGTCAGGTAATTACCGCTCCAACCATGATCATCTGCTGCTGGACTCCAAAGTCGAGGCATCCTTTTCGATTGAATTTCAAAACAGCGCCCGGCTCGGCCTCGACGTCGATCGCAGCAGCGAATTCGTCGATTACGATTGGGAGTTGCGTAAAGGATTCCTCATCCCCTCGGACACCTATACCGGCTACAGCTATTCCTTGAGTGCGCAAAGCGACAGGGGAAAGCCGGTTGCAGGCGAAATCGATGTGGATTTCGGCGATTATTATACCGGCAGCAAAGCCGGCGTCGACATCACCGGAACCGTCACCCGCATCCAGCCGGTGCGCATGGAGATAGATTATTCGCATAACTATATCGATCTGCCGCAGGGATATTTTCACACCAATACCCTCGGACTGCGGATGACCTATTTTTTTTCCACCGAGCTCTATCTAAAAGCCTATATTCAGTGGAACGACGACAAGCTGAATTTCGACGGCAGGGAGCGCGTCATCAGCAACATCCTGCTGCGCTGGATGTATTCGCCCGAGAGCAATCTTTACCTGGTCTACAACGACGGTCGCATGATCGGCCCCGACCATACGGAGATTGTCAACCGCACGTTCATGATTAAAGCGACGTTTTTCTGGCGCAGGTAGGCAGCGACGGTTGAAGATCAACATACCTGCAAGCGGCTTTCGACCGACAGGTCGATTTCGTCCTCCACGGCGGCAATCTCTTCTTCCGCAGACAGGTTCGAGTCCGACGTAAGTCTCGATATCTTTTTGTCAGAATTCATAATCCGGCGAAGGTTCATTCCACAAGAGGACACCTTCCCATTCATTTGCTTAGCTGGACCGTCATCAAATAAAAAGAATTTAATATTAACCGACTAATCTGACACCATTTTTATTACAACGACTCCGAATGGACCTCAAATTCCATATTGTCCGGTGAACGGAATCGATCATGTGCCGGCCACAGAGATAACGCATTCATTTGCAGACTTGATCGTCGTGAATTTTCCGCAGCATCAGTCTCTGCTTACAGTTATTGCATTCGATACATACTATATTGCCATTGATCTATGCATTTTTTGTGTTTGTGAGATAGATATTTCGTATATTTCAGTATTAAGAAAGGAGCCTGGCATGAAAAATTTATTCGTTTTGACTATCGTTCTCTCAAGCCTCATGTTGATCGGTTGTGCCGAGTTCATAGAGATGATGCCGGAACTCGGCACCGCCGTATCCACCGGAGGCGGCCTCACCAATGATGAAGTCATCAAGGGACTGAAGGAAGCGCTTTCCGTCGGCGCGACCAACTCTACCTCGCTCGCTTCAAAAATAGACGGATTTAATCTAAATCCTCAAATCCGCATTCCCTTTCCTCCGGAAGCGGTGAAAGCAAAAAAGGTGATGGAGGATATTGGACTCACCAATCTGGTAAAGGATTTCGAGCAATCGCTCAACCGCGCCGCAGAGGAGGCATCTAAAAAAGCATTGCCCATATTCAAGAACGCCATTGTCGGCATAACCATCAGCGATGCCATGGGCATCCTTCGGGGTTCCAACTATGCCGCCACCGAATATTTAAGATCCAAAACTCAGGACGCGCTCATTGCCGAATTTTCGCCTGTGGTCAAAAACGCCATACAGACCGTAGATGTAACCAAATACTGGAATCCGATTGCATCGGCCTATAACAAGACGAACATATTAACGGGCGAGCCGCAGGTAAATCCCAACTTGGATCAGTATGTCACCCAGAAAGCGCTGGACGGCCTGTTTCATCTTATCGGACAGGAAGAGCAAAAGATACGGGAAAATCCTGCCGCACGAGTAACCGAACTTTTGAAAAAAGTGTTCGGATCCGTATAGAAGAAACGATAAAATTTATAAACGAATACATCCGCTGCTAACCTGATCATACGGTTTTTCCACATGAGGATGTTTTTGTTACATTCCCATTGTCGGATTAACCTGTTTTTCCAAGTACTACTGGAACAATTGATTCGTCCAAGGCGTATTATATATATAGTAGTATAGCGTGCACCGGTTTTACTTTCTCTATTCCTACTCAATACATCTTCATCGATTCGACAACTACTATTTATAACTACCATTGCAACGGTTTTTAATTCTTTTAGACAGCCGCGGCGAGAAGCATTGCTATCTTCCAAAAAAAGAAAATCTGCTTCAACAGCGGCACCCATGATGAAATCATTCAACTTGCAACCAGCGATTTTGTCAGGCTGGCGCATCCGGTTGTCGGCAACTTTACCTATCCTGCCGCCACCAGCCCGAGGGCAGCCTATTATTGGTGAGTGCATTCGATCTCATTCGTTTTTAAAAGGGCTGTAAATAGCCTGGGGAGTTTTCGATGAAGATATTACCCTGTCGGCCCGTTTTATATGCCTATGAAACGCGCATTCTGTTTTTACTAGTCAACAAAGATCGCATTGATGTCGCGCGAGAAATAGGCCGTTACCTGCGAGAGTCCGATGTCGCCATCGACGGCGTCTTTACCACGCCCGCTTCGCATCGCCTCGGGAGTGAATTTTTACACAGCTTGATGCCCGACCTTGCCGATGATTCCGGCAAAGTAGTTGATATTGATATCAACTCCGAAGAGGTAATTGGTTTACTGGAAAAGAAAGTGGGCACACAGCGTTGTGAAGAGTGCCAGGATCTGATCAATCTCATTCCCGCTTCGATTAAAAGCCCGGAATCTCACTATCGCCTGCAAGGCTGTCATAATTTTGCCGTGGCGCCCGGGTCAAGTCCGGCGGAGCCGTCCTCCGTCGATCGTTCCAGGGTGCGCCCCCATATAGTCGAGTGTATCATCGACCAGAGAACCGGGCAGGGGCGCCTGCACTGGCTGATGTAAAGAAAAGCCGGCAGATGAAAAACAACTTATCGTGCGCACGAGGCGCAACACTACCGGTATATTTTACAGCACCGCCCGATTGCTGGCGCTTGGCCATATCGGATATGAAATACATGATAATAAAAATATCATGACACGTTCACGACTAATAGACCGTTAAATTTTGTAGTGACCAGCGAAATCGAGATAACGCACTACCCGCAAAAATCCCGATTTGGCCCGTGAACATTGGACCACTTAGTCCCGAATTACAAATTCCTGTTGATTTATAATAAATATTTCAATATTATTAAAATATCCAGGCATGCAAAACATCCTATTGTTTCAGAAATGACCGAAAAGCCATGTTGGAACTAAATAAGTATCCTAATTTTACCTTTTACTCTGTTTAATGAGAAAAACAAGAAAGGTAAAGGTCCTGTCATGATAAAAATAAAACATTACGCAATGGCTCTCATGGTCATGATCTGCGGCGCTTTTATTCCCTCTGCGTTCACTCAGATGATCGCCGACATAAATAAAGATGTATCCACCGATTTTGCCACCTACCATCCCTACGAAGCAATTTTCACCCCCATGGTGCCGGCCTTTACGGTGGCTTCCGATTTCAGCAATGTGAGCAATTATCAGGACATGGCATGGTTCTTCAATGAAACGGATAAAAGTCTGTTACTGCAAAATCATTTTACCGTTAAAAAAAGCATATACCGGCAGCTTTTTGATGTCTACAACCGATGCACCTGGAGCGGCACACCGATATTTGTCACCACCGACGCAGCGCTGCACACCTATCACGTTTTATTCGATCGCCTGCTCGCGGAGATCGAAATGCAGCATTTTATCAAAGCATTGAATCGCCTCACCGAAACGCTTTTAGATGAAACGCAGGCCCAGCTGCCGCAAACAAAAGCCCCTTTGGCCGCCGAAGCACTTTATCGTAATCTTGCTTTCCTGAGCGTAGCCGCAAAGCTGCTCAACGGCCCGGAAACGAATATACCCGATACCGTCGCCGCCCTGGTCGATTCCGAGATCGTCTATATCTCCAATTACGACGGTTTTCATTTCTCTCCCATCCTGGGGGCTTTTTCGCAGTTGGACTATAGCCAGTTCAAGCCGAGGGGCCATTACACCAAAAACGAAGAACTCAAAGCCTACTTCAAGTCCATGATGTGGTACGGCTGGACCATTTTCACCATGGAACCCCACCTCTTCGGCGAGCTGTCCTCCCGCCACACCCTGCAGGCGCTACTACTGGTGCAAATGCTGCACCGCCTGCAAGACGACGGCCGTCCGCTGTTGGATTTGTGGGAGCATATCTACCGACCGACCAATTTTATGGTCGGCAAAACCGATGATCCGAACGTTCACGATTATAAAGCCATCGCCGAGCGGATTTATGGCGGCGATTTTATCACGCTTTCCGCCGACAGTCTGGCGAATCCATCATTGCTGAACGCCTTCATGACCGAAGCACAAAAGCTGCCCGAGCCGAAAATTCCCAACTGGATCTATGGAACCTTCATCCGCTACAAGGGCTTTCGTTTTATGGGGCAGCGCTTCATTCCGGACTCTTACATGTTCGCGCATCTTATTTATCCCTACGTCGGCAGCGGCGGCTATCAGCGATGGATGCCCATGGGATTGGACATCACGGCGATCCTGGGTTCGGATCGTGCCTTTACGCTGCTTGATTCGCTCTATCAACAGACCGCCTATTATAACTATGCCGAAAAAATGGCCGAATTCCAGGGTGAATTCAAAAACAAACCGCCCGAAGCGTGGGCGCAAAATCTCTACTGGAACTGGCTTTATTGCCTGATGCCTCTGCTCTATGAAAAAGGACCGGGCTATCCCTTTTTCATGCAGACTACGGCTTGGACGCATAAAGAGCTCTTGACCGCTCTGGCATCCTGGGCCGAATTGCGGCACGACACCATCCTCTACGCCAAACAGAGCATGACCCCCTGCGGAATTGCACCCGATCCGTTTCGGAGTTACGTCGAGCCGAATCCTTATCTCTACGCCCGGTTGGCGAGTCTGGTGCGGTATACCCGCGACGGCCTGGATAATTTCGGCCTGTTGATCGAAGCGTTCCGCGATAAAGTCGAATTGTTGGAAAAATTACTGCTCTTTTTAAGAAATATCTCCATCAAGGAATTGCAGAATACGCCATTGACCGTTGCAGAATATGAGAACATTTTTTGTTTCGGCAAGGCCATGCAGGACCTGGTATCCGAATTCCCGGACCCGCACAATCCCTGGAACAGCAAGGCCGATGATATGGCGGTGGTCGCCGACGTCCATACCGATACCAATACCAATACCTGTCTGGAGGAAGGTGTAGGTTATCCTCTGGAGATATTCGTCATCGTCAACGAGGGCGGCGTCATTCGCATCACCCGCGGCGCCATCTTTTCCTATTATGAATTCACCCGGCCGATTGCGAATCGATTGACCGACGAAGAATGGCGGGATATGCTGAATAAATACCAGGCGCCCCCCATGCCCGAATGGGTTGCCGAAATGATGGACGAAAAAGCGCCGCAGCCGGAATTTATAAAAGATTCACCCGATTATCTCTACTGGAAGAGATTTACCGAAATCGAGCAGGAAGATCAGCATACTGCACCTAAATCGATGACTCTTTTTCAGAATTATCCCAATCCCTTTAATGCGTCCACCGTCATACGTTATCATTTATCGAAACCGAAAAAAGTCACTATGCGGATTTACAACCTCCACGGACAGGAAATCGCATGTCCGGTCAACAGCGTGCAGAGCGCCGGCGCGCATTCATGCGTATGGAATGGGACGAACGAAAGGGGAGAGCAGATGAGTTCCGGCGTTTACATCTGCCGGATCGAAATAGAAGCTTTTATTCAGAGCCGGAAAATGATTTTAGTACGATGACTTGTTTCAGGATTAAGTTTCGCCAGCATAAGATGGTATACTAAAACAATATTGCCCTTACTTTCGCCATGTTCATAACCGGTTTAGGCTATTCACACTTTCGTATTTGTCGACAATGACGAAAAATGATTTGATTTTAAGGAAACAAAACAACGATGTCATCGCGAGTTGGGTATGGCAAAACCGCCATTATTCCCGAGTGGACAAAAAAAAGAATGTCATTGCGAGCGAAGGAACAGGGCATGAAAAAGAACAGCAGCCGCCATGGAGCGAAGCAATCTC
>JAFGSU010000401.1 GCA_016934435.1 Candidatus Zhuqueibacterota bacterium
CCTGCCCGATCCGATATCGGCGCAAACCCAGGCCGCCCTGGTGATGCATCAGCATGAACAGCCCCAAAAAATATTGCTCATCGAAGGGGGATTGGGGGGATTAGCGCCTGAACTGGCGCGATATAACACCACCCGGGTCGATTATATCGAAATGGATAGCTGCGCTTATGCATTGGCGCTTCGTCACCTCAGCCCGGAGAGTCGCGACAGCTGGCGGCAATCCAACCTCAACGTCCTGCACGTGGACGGCAGAAAATATTTGCACCGGACCTGTGAACGATACGACGTCATTCTGGTCAACATCGGCCGACCGGTCGGCGCCTTCAGCAATCGGTATTACACCGAAGAATTCTTTGCTCTAATCCGACAACGCTTACAGCCGGACGGAATCTTCGCCGTATGCGGCTTTCCATCAGCTGAAAATTTTCTCGGACCGGAACTGCTGCAGCTCAACGCGGCTGTTTATAAAGGCTTGAAAAAAATATTTGCTCACGTGCTGGTGTTACCGGGCGATGAGGCCATATTTTTGGCAGCGCGGGAAAATACTCATCTGACGACAAATCCGGCGCGACTGGCACAACGCATGCAAAGCCGCGGGATATCCGCCACCTACTTTTATCCGCAAATGTTCGCCCAATTCATGCCCGCCGAGCGGATCAAATTTATTCAACAACAACTCGAAACCTGCTCGTCGGCGCAAATAAACCGCGATTTCTATCCCATCGCCTATTACATCGACCTCATCCTGTGGCACAAGATGACCCTGGGCGCCTCACAGCTGCTGCAATCTCTGGCCAAAATTGGCTTTAGCCGATTACTCGTCTTCTTCCTGTTCCTCCTTGTTGTATTGCTGCTGTTGAGTACGCGAAAAAAAAGTAATCGATGGCCCAATGCGATCATGTGGAACAGCGCCGCTCTGGGATTCATCGGCATTGCCTTCAACGTTCTTTTCTTGCTTGCAATGCAAAATATTTTTGGTTATGTTTATGAAGGAGTGGGATTGGCCATGGCTGCGTTTATGGCCGGCATGGCCCTGGCGAGCTGGTTCAGCCATCGCTATCTCAGTCGGCATGCACTGTTTTATTTGCGGCTGATCCTGCTGGCTACAGCAGGCCTCTGTCTTGCGCTGCCGTACTTGCTGAAATATATACAGGCGCACTATTCCATGCTACTCCTGTTTTCGGGCATTGTTCTTTCGGGTGCTTTGATAGGATCGGCTTTTCCACTCCTCTGTCAACAATACGACCAATCTGCAGGCAGGCACCAATGGGGCAGCGTCTATGCCGCCGATTTGGCGGGCAGTGCAGCAGGTTCCCTGCTCCTGAGCGCCATTTTAATACCCTTAATGGGCTTTGCCAGGACCGGATGGCTACTGGCAATAGCCGCCGCATCGGGATTGTTGATGCTCTGCATCGTAAAACATGAAAAAAACAGGTGTATAAAAAAGCCAGGAGTCAAATGAAATTTGTACCGATACTTTTCTGCGCACTGTGGCTAATAACCGGGAGCTTGTGTATGAGACAGGACAAACCGTCACAAAAGCAAAACAAACAGGACAGCCATACCGGGGATGAGTATACCGTGAGACGCCGGAATATGGTGACGACCCAGATTGCCGGTCGCGGTATCAAGGATAAAGCTATTCTGGAGGCCATGCTGACCGTACCACGGCATCTTTTCATCCCCGATTATGAACGTCACCTGGCCTATGAAGATTATCCCTTGCCGATCGGCCATGATCAGACGATCTCCCAGCCCTATATTGTCGCTTATATGACGGAAATATTAGGCATACAGCCGGATGATCGCGTACTGGAGGTCGGCACCGGCTCCGGTTATCAAGCTGCGGTTTTGAGTGTGTTGGCCAGAGAGGTTTATAGCATCGAGATCGTCAAACCGCTTTGTGAAGAAGCGGCCGACCGCTTGAAACAATTAGGCTATCTGAATGTGCATGTGCGTTGCGGCGATGGCTATGCCGGCTGGCCGGAGAAAGCGCCGTTCGATGCGATTATGATAACGGCCGCCCCGGAAGAAATTCCGCAACCTCTGATCGATCAACTGGCGCCCAAAGGCCGTTTAATAGTGCCGCTGGGCAGTTACTACCAGGAACTGGTGCTCGTACGCAAAGATGAACAGGGCAAACTTATGCGCCGAAATCTCATTCCCGTGCGTTTTGTGCCCATGACCGGCGAAGCTGAAAAATAACCAGATGAAACATCTTTCGGCAAAAATTCGTCTATATAGACAAATAGACGGATTATTCATCCAATTTTTTGTCATCTGGTCGAAATTTCAAGGGAAATATTATGAAAGCAAACGAGAATCCGCCCAAAGCGCTATTTCGCTCGCAAAAACAGCGCATTATTGCCGGAGTATGCGGGGGATTCGCCGAGTATTTTAACATCGATGTCGCCCTTGTTCGCATTCTCTGGCTTTTATCGCTCCTCTTTCATGGATTCGGCATCCTGGCTTATCTGATCTGCGCCATCGTCATTAAAACCAATCCCGAACAAACGCCCGTTGCCGAGGAGAAGGTAAAAAAAGTACCGGCAGAATCGTCGCAAACCACCCAATCCGACAAAACGATTGGCTGGGTCATCGTGCTCGTTATTCTGATCTTCTTTTTTCTGTTCGGCGTTCGTATCTTTGATCACTCTTTTCCACCCTTTCGTCCACACCTGGGCTGGGATTGGAATTTTAATAGATATGAAGACTTTTTATCGTTCCTGCTCATTGTCGTAGGCATAATCTTTGTAGCCACCAGGACTCGCGCCAGATCGGATTCGCTAGAGAAATCCCTGCCTTTTGTACGCAGCAGGAGCAAAAGAATGATCGGCGGTGTTTGCGGTGGGCTCTCCGATTTATGGCAGATCGACGTCACCTGGATACGACTGGGGTTTGTTGTCCTGTCGCTGGCATCCAATGTTCTGGCCGGTATCATCATCTATCTCATCTTACTCATCGCAATTCCCGAAGAAAAAATCATCAAAAATGCATAGGAGTTATGTATGAAAAAGCACACCTCAAACGTCGTCATCGGAGCTATATTGATCGTCATCGGATTGGGATTGATTTTGAAGCGAATGGACATCCTGTCCTTTGGCTGGGACGAACTTTATCCTCTGGTCCTGATTC
Organism: Candidatus Zhuqueibacterota bacterium; assembly: GCA_016934435.1. Taxonomy (GTDB): domain Bacteria; phylum Zhuqueibacterota; class Zhuqueibacteria; order Residuimicrobiales; family Residuimicrobiaceae; genus JAFGSU01. Next base: position 3,136 of record JAFGSU010000401.1, read on the forward strand.
TGCTGGGGGGAATGTCGGCTTTATCAGTTATCAAGGGAGATAAATCGGCCTCGTTCTGGAGCGCCTTTTTACTTCTATGTGGATTTGCTACTTTTTTCCGAAATTATGGCATCATTGATGCGTTCTGGACCCTTGAACTCTGGACCATCGTCGTTCTCGCTTTTGGCATCAGCTTTTTTGTCCTCTATTTCTTCAAACCTCAGGATTGGGGTATTCTGGTGCCCGGAGCGATTGTGACTTTTTTTGGTCTCATTTTTCTTTTCGATGATTTGAATGTTTCCTGGATGACCCTTGAAAACATGCGTGATTATTGGCCCGTCATTCTGATCATCATAGGTATAGGGGTGGTTATCAGCGCTCTGACCAGAAAAAGTCAGTGATTTAAAAAACGCCGCTCGATGCGGCGTTTTTTATTTCAATAGACCGACCGGAAAATCCAAATTTCATGCTTAACAACGAACCGGACGCATAACGCGCTCCCCACTATTGCCGGGTCACCCTCCGGCCACCGAATCGTCGTAAAACTCGTGGCGCAAAATTCCCATCACATAAAAATCGCAATACCGATCATGATGGTACATGGCCTGGCGCAGCGTGCCCTCTATAAACTTTATGGAACTCATCTTCTTCACCCTTTCATCTGCTGGATACAATTTCCGTTGGCGACGATGTCCCCACGGTTTGGCTGGAAAAATACATGCGCAGGGACTGCCTTAATTTTGCCAGAAAAGTATAATAAACCATAGCGATCAGTAACAGCAATGCGCCGCTGATTAGTAAAGTAATTGGCACGCCTAAATGTTTGGCCAGAGTACCGGCGATGAGGCTGCCGATCGGCGCCATCCCCAAAAAGGTCATGGCATAAAAACTCAATACTCTGCCGCGCATATGATCTGCAACGATGGTTTGCAAAATGGTGTTACCGATGGCGAAAATGGTCATGAATCCAAAACCTAAAAAGACAATAAAGACCAGAGCAAGCCAGAACAGGTGTATCAGGGCAATCATTAAAAATGCGATCGCAATGGTGGCAAGGGAAAATAACATGACTTTTTCCAGACCCAGTACCGATTTTCTTGATGCTAAATAATAGGCGCCGTACAGGGCGCCTACACCCGCCGCAGCCGTGAGCCACCCCAATGTTGTGGCATCGCCCTGGAAAACATCCTTGGCCAACGCCGGCAACAAAACCACGTAGGGTAGCCCCAGCAGACTGACCACCATCAGTAACAGCAAAGTAATGCGAATGGGTGTGGAATGAAAAGCATAGCCGAATCCTTCCCGCATCCCCTTTAGTATTTTACGGTCCGATAGGGGCGTCTCGCGCGGAATCAGCCTCATCGCTTTTATGGCTAACAGGACTGCGGTGAATGTGATCGCATTGATCAAGAAACAGATGCCTTCACCCAGCCAGGCGATGATAAAACCGGCGATGGAGGGGCCTACCATTCGCGCAGCATTGAACATGGATGAGTTAAGGGCAATGGCATTGCCGAGATCCTCTCGCCTTTCAATGATATCTTTTAGAAAAGCCTGCCGGGCGGGCATGTCGAAGGCATTGATTAAACCAAAAAAAACATTCAATATGACAACGTGGATGATATTAATCCGGTCGGACAACACCAGTGCCGCCAGGAACAATGCCTGCAGCAGCATAAAAAATTGAGTGAAGATTAGTACGTTCCGCCGATTCCAGTAATCCAGATAAAAACCGGCAAAGGGCGCAAAAATAAAAGCCGGCATTTGACCGGCAAACTCTACCACACCGAGCATAAAAGGCGATTGCGTCAAACGGTAAACCAACCAGCCCAATGCAACCCGTTGCATCCAGCTGCCGATAAGAGACACCACCTGCCCGCTCCAGAACAGCCGATAGTTACGATAAGCAAATGCGCGAAAAATTATGGGACGATTCATCCTTCCAGCCCGTTTGATGCCTAGTTCACTTTCGGGTAAAATTAATCATTTTTATCTCAAGATGCAGCATTTTTTTTAATTTTATGGAATCTGGCATGTTTTTTGACCTTCATAGCAGCGAGAGGACACGTTGCATATAATATATCTACTTGTTATTTATTGTTTTATATCATTAAACTATTCGCCTGTTTTAAGCTGATTCTGACATAATTCCTTGACAATCGTAACATTTTCTTGATGATTTTTTACACCATTAACCGAGAGGAGGCGTGTGACGACGGGCTTTACATTTTTTTTCATGGAACCGGACATATAAAAATACCCGGTGAATAACAACAGCTGCATTTAATAAATAA
>JAFGSU010000402.1 GCA_016934435.1 Candidatus Zhuqueibacterota bacterium
CCCGGTGAAAACGTTTTGTTCTGATTTTTAGCTATGTTATACTCTTTTTTCGTCGTCAGATTACCCACACTCAGACACGATGACCCGCATGTTCATACGGCAGGCCGATCCATTCGTCTTGCTCACTTAAGGCCTGCTGCCACTCTTGCTTTGTTTTCGGGCAATTCTTTCCCTGCACCTTGTCACCCAGAAAATAGATAAACATCAGCCTGGCATTAATACCCTGCTGATTGAGAAAATAAATCGTGGCGATCCGATTTGCAAATTGGTAATACTTCGTTGTCCAGTCCTTTTCTGATGGCACATGCAAGCCGGCCTTCGCCTGGCTGAATGCATTCGTAATTTTATCAATGCTTTTTGGATTGGCAGCGCCACAATCAGACATGATTTCATCCGTATGCGCCTTGGCCTCTACAAGCAAGAGTTCTTTTTTACCGTTTGCATGTACCCAGCCCACGGCATCCCAATTATGAATACCACCGCCTAAAGGCCAGAACTCTGCCCATTTTTTCTGCAAATCGCGATATTCGTCACCCTGTAAAAACTCAAGGCCCTTGAGCTCCGCATCCGGCCAGTCATTATTCGGGTTGAAATCAAAATCAAGCCACTCTATTGAAGCCCCTGGTGCAAAGCCTATGCTATCAAGTAGCCGTTTGTCGAATACGCTTCGGTGCCGACCCATCCACCTGAGAAGATGACACTCGCTGCCGTAGCCATTACCAATAGCGCCCGTAGTTTTTTTTGAAAGAGTGTTCATTAATTAGGGTAACTCCATTGTAATCATAAGGTTGATTTTCAGTATTTATTACTGTGCTATCTTCCTCCCCTGTTCACTGATATGCCATTTTCCCCCTTTTACATTTTCCAAAAAACCTTCCTGAATCATAGCCTTGCGACATCGCTGGATCATACGCTTCCATCGCGGCATACCGCGGGCCATCTCTGCCTCATCGCCGGGCTTAAGCATATGCAAGCAATGTTTTTCGAAGTCTACCTCGATGCTCTTCCGTATTGCTTCACCACCCAAACGGATTAAACATTGCAGAAGCGGCTTATAGTACTCCCACTGTGGCGTCACATCGGCCTTCGGCTTGCCATTCACGCCACCAGAACCACCTAGGCTTTGCCAACCATCCCGCAGGGTTCGGACATTGCTTTGAAACTCGGCTACAGCCTTGGCGGTAGCGATAAGTTCTTCTGCCTTACCGTAGCGCCCCCTTGCTAACATGAGTCCTGCCTCTTGGTTAATTGCTTTAATTGCGCCCTTGACAGCTTTTTCAACGGCTGTAATAGATTTGCGAACATGCTGGCTATGCGGAATTTGGCCCATTTTTTCAGCTCCTCAGTTTTTATATTCTACAATCAAAGTGTTCAGATCCAACGGTTGAGCAAGAACCTGCACCCCTGATGTGGACTTGCCGGTCTTAAAAATAGTTCGCCAGAAATCGAAATTCTGCTTGGCGCCAAAGACTGTATTTGAGAGGTTTTTGTCTACCCAACATGGAAGTTTCGATAAATTTATAAGGAAAGCACTGAGGCGATCCCAAAGCTCTTCTGGCAATTTGACATGAAGAATACGCTTTTTGTCCACCATTTTACCCGTGTAGGCAAAATAGTTCTCGATCACCAGCCTGATCCACTCCACTATACTGCCAAGAATTTCTTCTCGCGCAACACGCCAAGCGCGCAAGTGTTCTTCCTTAATCATTTCGCCTTTTTGTAGACGGCTCTCCAGTTGCCGCCCGCCCACATCAGGATCCCACTTGCCTGCAAAAAAAATATCTGAAAAAAGCGTCATTAGCCGCACAAGTTGTTCGCGTTCAAGATACCGCGGATTATCTCCTCGCTCCATGCCGTCATCCAAAGGAGTAGTTAAGGCCTTCATGTAAAGAAATTCGCTGAAAAATGTCCTTTCCACAGCTGAGTACGACAAGGGCTGGTTTGCTGTCTTGCCGGACCACTCCACAAAATCCATGAGCCTGTTGTCCTTATGCTTGGTCACCGCAGCACGGGCTGAATCCACAATGTAGCGTTGCATCTCCCGGTGCTCTCCCTTAAAGAACTTGACCAGATCACTCTCACTGAAACTGTAGTCGTTTTTTTCAAGCCCTTTCATTTGTTGGTACTGCTGAACCCGTTCTAGAAAAATGCTGCTCCCGAGATGCCGCATAACTGCTGGGTCGAAAGCAACTTGACGCAGCTTGCCGCCAGCATTGGTATTCGCCTGAAGGAGTACGTTTGTGTCAGGTTCCAGAAAGACACGGACTGGCAGAGCTTCGACGCCAAGCAGAATCTGCGCTGCAGCCTTGTGCTGGCCATCAAACACCTTGACCTCACCCGCGCCTTCGGCGTCTGGCGCCCACCACGCGAGGGAGACATGCAACTGCGGCCGTTTCTTCATGAACTCTTCTATCAGGCCACGAATGTTTGAGCCAATGCTTCGAGGGTTTATTCGGTCATCATGGTGAAGATAAGCAAGGGGAAGTACTGCAAAAAAATATTCCATGCCGCTCAGCTTATCCATGTAGGACGGCACTTCGTAAATTTTATTGTCGCCAATTGCAGACATACTATACTTTACTTTTCCTGCCTCTCGTTGGATTATGAGCTTAGCCTTACCACCACCATGCTTGGTCAAAAGATGCCCAAGATTTGCCCCACGCTCCCCCTTATCCTGGGCCGCGCTTTGGAGAATTTCAAATTCAGCCATTCGGCGTGCGATCCGCAGATCAGACGCGCCTTTGCTACGGTTACAGGAAGCATGCGTTAGAGCAAAATTATTCTCTTCATCCAAGCCCTGTTCTACAAGGGGATCAATATGGTCGACATCTAAATCCCCCTTTTGCAGAATTAAATCGATTGCCCGGTCACAGATAAAGCACTTTCCTGACTGTCGGCTATGAAGGCGTTTTTCAAGATCCTCGCGGGCTTGCTTATCAAGAGACACCAAATATGCCGAATGACCCATAGCAGTACTCCCCTTTGATTTTCAATTTAATCTTTTCTTCGAATCCATGGCGCAAGCGGCTTAAAGATATTCTCCCAAAGTTTTCGGCCGCCCCACACTTCACACGAATCATCGTTTTGGGCATGAAAACAAAAAACCAGGGACTTCCCAATTTCATTTCCCCGCCTGTTTTAAACCGCCCTTCCCTACGGCTCCTGCCCGGAAAACAGCCGCGGCAAATCGTTCCTGCGCTGTATGGTCCAAATAATGGGCCGGATTTATTTTCCCCCTGCCCTGTGTAAATTTTCAATTCCAAATTTGTTTGCCCTGGGGCACGGTGCCGATCACGGCCTTCA
>JAFGSU010000034.1 GCA_016934435.1 Candidatus Zhuqueibacterota bacterium
ACCTGAATTTAAACAACGGTTGGTCTCTGCTTTTTCGACGGTGGCTGCTTGAAATTAGCAAAATCCAACCAAGTTTTGTGATTATAGCCTATTTTCAAGCTTTTTTCGCACCTAACCTATTGTTTCGTTGAGAATTAATTTGGTTCGACCCTATATTTAAATTTCTTGCCTGTTCTCTTTATAAAGGGCATCAAACAGCGCCGGCATTACCAGCAATATCATCACCGTGGAAAAAGCCAATCCGTAAATCACTGCAAAGGCAAAGGCATACCAGAAGGAATAGACATCGGCGCTGACGACGAACGGCGCAAAGCCGGCAACGGTGGTCAGGGTTGTAATCAAGATGGGTCGCGTGCGCTGGACAACCGCATCGACGATGGCCTGAAAGCGGTCATTACTGCCGCCGGCGCCGGTAAGCTGCGCCATGCGTGAAATTAGGATTATGCCGTTGTTCACCGACAGGCCGATGAGCAGAATCAAAGCCGCATAGCCGCCTCTGCCGAAATTAATATCGAACAGATAGAATCCGAGGAACAGACCGGTCAGCGACATGGGAACGGACAGCAGAATGACGAAAGGCCGGCGCAGCGATTCGAACAGCGATGCGGTGACCATGAACACGATCGCCAGCGAAACCACCGCGATCAGAATCATGGGGATGCTTTCTTTCCGGCCGAAAAAAAAGCCGTAATCGGGTTGCTTAACCTGATAACCGACGGGCGGTTGGATCGATTTCAGCACCGCCTCCAGATACCGGTTGCCCAGGCGAGAGGGACCTTTGAAATTATAGCTGATAATGCGCGTATACTGCTGATTTTCCCGTTTGATTTCGGCCATCACGGGCTGCAGTTCGATGTGTAATACATCGCCGATGCGCACCATCCGCCGGCCGGCGCGGGTCGATGCGTTTAACAGTGTGCGTACATCCAAATCGACCGAGCGCTCAGGGTCTTTTCCCAATTCTGCCGCTGCACTCTGATTTAAATGTGTCGAGAAATTGATTTCCTCTTCATTGATCATCACCCGTTGACGGTGGATGCCGCGGCGCAGCTTGGACGCCAAGGAGTTTAAAAACTCCTCGAGGCCGATGCCGTGGCGGAACAAAGCCTCGCGATCCACTTTTCCCACCAATTGGTATTCTGCCTCCTGCCAGGGAAGGCGGTCCATCTGAATATCCGCCACCCGGGCGTTGCGCGACAAAATCCCGGCGATGTTTTGCGCGAGCTCCTTCACTTTGGTGTAATTGTATCCAAGTATTTGAATGGTATAATTGGGCATCATGCCGCCGCCGGAATAAAACCCCGGTCCAAAGCCGGAGACGCCGACGGTAAAGCCGCTGGTGCCCGCAACCAGCGCGGTGAGTTGATCTTTGATTACCACCGGCACGGCGGTCATGGCCACGCGGCGGTCGAAATCGACTCGAATATAAGCGGTGCGTGTATGGATACGTGTCGTATATCTCCGAACCACTGCTTGATTTTTTGCCAGGGCATCCTCGATTTGCCGGCTGTATGCATCCAACCGTCTCAATTCGGTGCCCTGCGGGGCTCGCGCGTAGACGACGATATAGGTGTCGAAGCCCATCTTCCAGAGTTCGCCTTTATAAACATATTTGAAAAACAGATGCGATGCGCCGCCCAACAGATGGTCTAAATAGGGTTTGGCGGCTCGCATCACGGGATTATCCATGGCGATGTTGTAAACCTGCGCGGCGTTTCTCTTGATCTGCCGGGTCGACGTGTACTCGTTTTGCGTTTTAACGGCATCGGGAAGGTTTATTTTACCCGGCAGTAACCAGAAAGGTACGCCCAAAAGCAGTATCGACAGGATAATCACGAATTTTCGGTGCTGCAGATTCCACAAGATCAGCTCTCGGTACAGCCGTTTGGCATGGGTGGAAATTTGCGTGAGTTGCGGTATCGGCGACCCCGAAACGTTTTTTTTACGCGCAGAACGATGGTGCCATAAAGAAGCGGTGGGAATGAACGTCATGGCAACAAGGTACGAAAAGATCAAGGCCACGGCTGCCGTCCAGGCGAACTGGACGAAATAGGCGCGCAAGTTTTCCGGCAAGAAAACCACCGGAACCAGGGCGCCGATGGTCGTAACCGTGGCCGCAAACAGCGGTAACCGCATCTCCATCGCGCCGGTCTTGATGTTCTCCAGAGGCGTTAACTCCGGGGCAATGTCGAACTGTCGCTGGATGTTCTCGAATATGACCACGGCGTTATCGACGATGACGCCGAAGGAGAGCGACATAGCCGAAAGGGTGATGACGTTGAGGCCGATGCGAGTGGCGGCCAGAAAAATCACCGCCCCGGCGATGGAGAAAATGACCGATAGAAAGACAATGAAGGATAGCCGCATGCTGCGGAAAAAGAGCAGCAAAATGCCCAGGACAAACAGCGCCGAAAAGAGCGATTTGCCGGTGAGTTCGTTGATTTCCGCCCGGATATCGCTGCTGCGATCGATTACCTTCTCCATGGACAAACCCGGCGGAAAAGAACGGCGCAACTGCTCGACCGCCGCCTCCACCGCTCGCGCGGTTTTCAACATGTTGATGCCCGGCTCTTTATCGATGTCAATGGTCACCGCCGACCGGCCGTTGATGCGCACGATGGAAGCGGGTTCGGCCAGCGTGTCTTTTACGGTGCAGAATTCGCTTAATGATAACGGCCGCCCTCCCTGGGATCGACCGGGCAACCATAGTGCCAGCAGATCGTCCAGTTGATACAGCGCCTCGCCGACGCTTACATAGCGGATGATACCGTCCTGCTGGCTACGGCCAATGGATTGCCGACTCTGCGCTTGCCGAACAACCTGCAGCACCTGATCGAGACTTACCTGCATGCTGTTCAGTTTGCCTTCATCCAACACCATCACAATTTCCCGTTCGGCGCCGCCTTTGATCTCGACATTGGCCACACCTTTTACGACCAAAAGCGCCGGCCGGATGGCTTGCCGCCCATAGTGCTGCAAAAATGCCGTGCCTTCGGATGCATAGAGTTGATAACTCATGAATCCCTGCAGGTCGGCAAACTCCTTTGGGATGTATTTTTGAATTTGACCCGGATGGGCGTCGTGTGGCAGCGTCGGACGTAAGGCAGCGATCTTTTCCGACAATTCCAGGCGCGCCAAATCCATGTCGGTGTTTTTCTGAAATATAATATCAACTCTGGAGAGCCCTTCGGAGGAGGTCGAGCTGATTTTCTTGACGCCGTTGACCGTCGCCGCCGCCTGCTCGGCCAACGTGGTAATGCTGCGCTCCACCATTTCCGCTGAAGCGTTCGGCCAATATATCTGCACCGAGAGCTGTGGGAAGTCGATTTCGGAACTCAGCTCGATGGGCAACTGCGTCAGAGAAAAAACTGCCAGGATAATAAGACAAATAAACCCCATCGCCACAGTCACCGGTCTATGCAAGACGTGCCCAATCATGATTGCTCGATCAAGATCGTTGCCCTGATTATTGCGTACATCCCCAATTTGTAATGAGTTATCGATTACATCGATTTGGTGTCTACTGGTCCATTCGCCAAGGCTTTTGCCGGCGCTATATCCGAATAGGTATTGGTTACATCCTCAGGCGTTTTCCCCCGAAGCGGTCAAAGTAACTGTACAGTACCGGATCTACGAACATTGCCACCAGCGTCGAGGCCAGGATGCCGCCGATGACCGGATAGCTTAAGGCTGTGGCCAACTCCAGGCCGGCGCCGAAGCCGATGATCAACGGGATGATGCCCAGGATGGTCGTACATGTGGTCATGATAATCGGTCGAAGCCGCTTGCGCATGCCATCCATGATCCCCTCATGCAAAGCCATGCCGTTGCGGCGATTGGCGATGATCAAATCCAGGGCGATCACCGTATCGTTGTCGATGGCGCCGAGCATGATCACCAGGCCCACCAGCGACATGACGTTGTAGCTCTGTCCGGCCAAAAACATGGCGATAAAAGCGCCGACCACGGATAGCGGACTGGTCACCAAAATGATCAACGGATAGAGCACGGACTCGTACTCCGAAGCCAGGATGATGTAGACCAGAAAAATCGACAGCAGCAGGATGATCATCAGGCTGCGGCCGGCCTGGCGAATTTCATCGATTTTGCCGCCCACGTGGATTTCATAGTCCGGCGGCAGCGGCATATCAGCGAGCTTTCTTTTTATTTCGCTGATGACCCGCAGGATATTACGCGCATCGGCGTCGGCATAAATCAGCAGCGCGCGCTGATGATTCTCACGGTAAATTTCATTAAAGCCGAGGGTTTTTTCTGCCGCAGCGACTTCACCGATGGGCACGCCTGATTTAACCTGATGCTTTAATAACGCCGCGATTTTGTCCGTCTTCTCCGGCAAGGCCGGAAGGACTCGAACCGGAATGCGTCGATCGAAATCGCTGACATACGTGGCTGTGCGTCCACTGATAAAGCCTGCGGCCTCCTGTGATACCGCACCGGCATCCAGATGATGCGCGGCCAAACGCTGACGGTCAAATTGCAATTGTACCCGAGGATTGTGCTGCTGCACGCCTTGACGCACGTCGGTCAGGCCTTTGATGGTGGAGAGTTGCGACAGAATCGTTTCCGTGATGCGCGAGCTCTCATTAAAATCGTTGCCGATGATCTGAATTGTGATATCATTCTCCTGCGGTTGCAGGATGCGCTCAAAAGTGGTCGTCCGCCGCTTGAACGAGACCGCTGCGCCGATAGCGGTAAATTGATTTTGCAGCGGTTGCAGGGCTTTTCGGCTCTCCTCGATGGCCTGGGAAACAGCATAGCCTGACGCCACCCGCACCTCGATGAGGCTGCGGGTGATATCCGCCTGCAACAGACTGAAATAATCTTCCCGCGCCGACAAACCAATGTCCGCCGCCGTGATCTCGATCGCGGGCAAGGCCGACAAGGTTTTCTCGAACAACGCCGATGCCGCGGCTGTGGCCGGTAAAGAGGACCCGCGCGGCATCACCAGCTCCACCATAAACCGACTCTGGTCCACATCCGGCGCCTGTTCTGCCGGGATGAAAAGAGCAAGACAGGCGGAAAGCATCGCCACCAGCGTAGTAATCCCCAGAACCCGCAACCGGCGCCGCAAACACCAGTCCAACCATTTTTCATACAACTCTAGAAAACGCGAAAATTGACACGAAAAATATCCTGCGACAGTGGATTCTTTTTCTTCTCGTTCCGATTTAGGCGCCGGCAAGCGATCGAGCAGGGCTGGCACCAGGGTAACCGCTACCAGCAGCGATGCCAGCAACGAAAACGTCATGGTCAGACTCATGTCGACGAACAGCTTTTGCGTCACGCCGCTGACGAAGATCACCGGCAAGAAAATGGCGACGTTGGTAAAGGTTGCGGCCGAGATGGTCACGTTCAATTCCTTCGCGCCTTGCAGCACCGCACGGCGCAGCGGCAGACCCTGCTGTCGCAGCCGGGAAAAATTTTCGACCACGATGATGGCATTGTCGCCCACCATGCCGATACCGAGCGCCAGGCCGGTCAGAGAGATGATGTTGAAGGTGATGCCGGCAAAATACATCATCACCACTGTGGTAAGAATAGAAAAAGGCGTGACAATGCCTATAATTAGAGGATAGCGAATGTGGTGTAAAAAGAGGAACAGCACCAGGAACGCCAGCAGGGCGCCCCAAAAGACGGCCTGTTCGATATCGGAGATCGATTTTTTGATGAAATCCGCCTGGGCAAAGAGGGTATCGAGCTTGATGTCTTTGTATTCAGTTGATAATTGATCGATGGTTTGGCGGATTTTTTGCGAAATCGCCACCGTGTTGGCGCCGGCTTCTTTGCGGATGAAAAGCAGGATGGCTTCGCGGCCGTCGACGCGGGTCAAGCCCTGCGGCTCCGCAAATGCTTCGCGAACCTGAGCGATTTGCCGCAGTAAAATCAAATGGCCTTGCGGCGTACGCAGGGAGACCTGTTCGATGTCTTTCAGGGTCTCCAGCTCGGAAACCGTTCGAAAGGCATAGCGGAAAATGCCCTGTTTCAGCGTGCCGCCGCTGTATTGTATGTTTGCCGAATTAAGCGCTGCGGCGATGGCGTTGAAATTCAATCCATAGGCCGTCATTTTTGCGGCATCCACCTCAACGCGGATTTCCCGCTCTCTGCCGCCGGCCACGACGGCCTGCGCCACACCGTGGATTTGTTCCAACCGGCGTTTGACCAATACCTCGGCGAATTCGCGCATGTGCGCCAGTTGGGTCTGGGCGATGCTTGAATCGGCCGCCGGCGTTCGCGGCGTCAACGCCAGCGTCATGATGGATTCGCTGGAGGGATCGATGCGCAGGATGGTGGGCCTTTCGGCGTCCTCCGGTAAAAAACCGCGCACAGCATCCAATTTTTCCCGCACTTCGAGCATGGCATAGTCGATGTCGCGTCCCCAGTAGAACTCCAGCCGCACCAGCGACAGCCCCTCGCGCGAAATGGAGCTGATGCGTTTCAAACCGTTGACCGTGCCCAGGGTCGATTCGACCGGTTCGCTGACGGCGCTCTCGACGGCCTCGGGGGAAGCGCCATGGTAGACGGTTTGCACCATCAGCTCAGGGACCTGTATCGGCGGTAAAAAGTCGATGCTGATCTGATTCAACGACAGCAGCCCGAGCACGGCAATGCCCAAAAAGAGCATCGCCACGGTAACCGGTCGATGGACGGCAGTTTGGGTCAGAGACATAGGCTGTTCGCGGTTAAGGTTGGTCGACGGTAACCTTGATTCTGGCGTCATGCGCCAGGTTGTAATGGCCTTCTACGATCACGCTATCGCCCGCTGAAATGCCGTCGGTGATCTGATAGAAATCCTCGTTTTCAGCGCCGATGGCGACGTAATGCCACTTGGCCAATCCGTTTTGCGCCACGAATACCACCGGCCGATTGTCGCGCATCACCAGCGCCGGCCGCGGGATTACCAGGGCTTCCGCAACCACATCCCCCTGGATGCGCACGTTGGCGAACATACCCGGCTTGAAACGATGATCGGGATTGGCGATTTCGACGGTCACCTTGCCTGTGCGCTTTTCAAGATCAATGTAGGGATTGATTTCCATGACCCGGCCGCGGAGGACTTTCTGCGGGTAGGCGACAAAACGCACCTCGGCCGCATGACCGATGCGGATTTTACCGATTTGCGATTCAGTGACTTCAGTGATGATATTGATTTTGGACAAGTCAACTAACTTCATACATTTAAAACCCGCGTTGATGTAGCTGCCACCTGGGACCAGTTCGCAGTCGGCCACATAGCCGCTGAACGGCGCGCGCAGGGAGCAATAACTGAGGGTGAGTCTGGCGCGTTCGTATTCGACGAGGGCGCGG
>JAFGSU010000403.1 GCA_016934435.1 Candidatus Zhuqueibacterota bacterium
GGATCCGAAGCCTTGTCCACCGCATCGACGATGGCCATATTGATCTTTTCGCGCTCCTCAAAGGTCTTGTCCAGTTCGATTTTACCGATCTCGCTTCGCATGGTAGTCTGCGACAACTGGATCGAGCCAAAAGCATAATCGTTGATGCCGTACGATGCCTTGACCGGATCGATGATGACCAGATAGAGGATGCCGTCCACCTGCACCTGAATATTATCCTTGGTGATGCAGGATTGCTCCGGCACATCGATAGCCTTTTCCTTGAGCGAATGAATGTAGGCAACCCGATCGATAAAAGGAACCAGCAAGTGAAATCCGGCGTCCAGGGTGGCGTGGTATTTACCCAGACGCTCGATGATGTAAACCGTTTTTTGCGGCACAACCCGCGCCGCTTTCAGTAATACAACAAAGACGATGAAAATAATGCCGATGAGGATGATGGTTTGCGAGGGTAACATAACGGTATCCTTTCTATCTTCAGGCCATAGGTTTAACGCGCAGGGTCAAGTTAACCCGCTCGATGATTTCGACGACAGCCCCCTCTTGTATTGCGACCTCGGATTCGGCTTCCCAGAGAGTGCCGTGGTATTCCACTTTTCCGGTTTTCGGAGGCAAAATGGCTTGCTTCACCACCGCCTTGCTGCCCTGTACATCGTCGACGGATTGACCGGGCTTTAGTACGCCCGATACTTTGCCTTCAAAAATTCTTTTGCCTTTCTTCCGGAACAACAGCAGGGAAGCGACGGATGCGAATAAAAAGATCAACAACTGGATATTGAACGTCGGCGCCAGACCTACCAACACCATGATGGTGGTGATCCAGGCGCCGATGCCGAAGAAAATGATGATGAATCCCGGCGCCGCCAATTCCGCCAGGATGAGAAATAAGCCGATGAAAAACCATATCATAGCCACATTTTCGATGCCGAACATACATCCTCCCTAAAAAGTTAATCGAATCACCGTCAAAATAAGCGGCAGCAGGTTTAAAAGCAAGTTAATTTTGCAGCCTGAAAAAACAGCGATTCGGTGTCGACAAGTACTTCGTTAATCCGGTGTGGGGCGCCTTTTCGCTACCATTTGCCGGTTAACACCGAATCCGGATAAAATGGTCCGGATGCTGAAACAGCAGTAGAAAATCATCCGCGCCCCGCAAAAGGAGGCTGTCCAGAATCTAAAATATCCAGGATAGCATATCACCTCTCCTGCGCGGGATGGGACCTTCGTTTTTCTCGATTTTTCAACCTTCGGAACAATCTCGGTCCGACACACTCTCGAGTTTTCCCCTTGCAATTTAACAAAAAAAATAATAAAATATAAAACAAAAAAATAACCGATTTGAGCATGATTGACTAAAACACTGATTCGGTGTCATCGCGTAATTCTGGCAACCCTCCGGGCGGCGCCTTATCCCTTCAATTTACCGGTCGCCAGCGAATCCGGGTACAATGCTACAAATCTAAAACAGAACATCAATCTGAGACAGGTGGTATATGGCTTCTATTTCTGACTTTCGTAACGGCATGGCGATAAGATATAATAATGATATCTGGATCATAACCGAATTCCAACACGTCACCCCCGGCAACTGGCGGGCCATGGTGAGGACAAAATTAAAGAACGCTAAAACCGGCCGCGTTATCGACAACACGTTCCGGATGACCGATACCATCGAGGAAGTACGCCTCGATGAAAAAGAGATGCAATATCTCTATGAAGCGGACGGCAATCTTTATTTCATGGATTTGGAATCCTATGATCAGACGTTTATACCGGCTGAAATGTTGGGCGATCAAAAGAAATTTCTCAAGGAGGGGGGATTGTGCAGCATCCGTTTTTTGGAGGGGCGAGCATTGACCGCCGAACTGCCCTTTTTCATCGAGTTTGTCGTCACCGAAGCGGAACCGGGGGTACGGGGCGACTCGGCCTCGAATATCACCAAATACGCCACCATCGAAAGCGGCGCCAAGGTGCAGGTGCCCCTGTTCATAAAAGAAGGGGATGTGATTAAAATAGATACGCGCAGCGGAAAATATCTCGAGCGCGTCAGTCGGAAATAGATTCGTTTCCCCGGATTTCCCGGCGTCCGATGACGTCAGGTCTTTGAAATATGCAACGTGATATCCTGCGCCGGTGCGAGATTTTCTTCCACCTGTAACCCCTTTAAAGCGGCGAACAGGAACGGATAGGCGCGATGCGGCAACCTCTCGGCGATGGCTGTTAATTGACTGCCCTCCCAGACGAACAATTCCCGCTGCGCATCCACCTCAAAAGTAAGCGTATTCAGGGCGGCGAGTAAATCGCCGCATTCGCTTTTCACTTCAATCCGCACACTACCGGTGGGTTGCGACTGAAAAATCAATTCGGTGGCCTCCTGGCACCCCTGGGAATAAAAAACAACGCGCGTCATACTCTAACCCTTGAGACAGTATACAAACGGACAGGTTACGGATTTTGCCAAGTTCTGCGGCATCCTCTCATGTTTAATTTCAATTAAAGAAAATATTTGCTACGCCCGGGTTTGCGAACGGCATAACACCCGCGATGCAACGAACATCGTCAAACCGTTTGCTCCTTCGGGGACTTGTTCAATCCTCTTTTGTCATCAAATAATGATCGATGTTGGCTTCCTGAAAAAGCTCGCCCTGCCGGACAAATCCATGCATGCCATAGAAATCAATTAAATACGCCTGGGCGTGCATTTTGAATTTACGGAATCCCTTTGCGCGCGCCACTTCCAGCATATAATCGACCAGTTGATGACCGATCTGCCGACCACGAAATCGCTTGCGCACGGCAATGCGTTCCAGTTTGGCATACTCGCCTAAAAAACGAATGCGACCGCAGGCCGCCGGTTCACCATCGATCTCTCCGAGTATATGCAGAGCGCTGTACTCGAATTCATCCACCTCTTCAATGTAGGCTACATTCTGCTCTTCGACAAAGACAATGGCGCGAACCATAAAGGCCTTGATCAGATCATCCAGTGTTGTGACGATTTTGAACACATCTCATCCTTTGCATTTCTTATACAAAAAATGTACGTTAAATAATCGCCAAAGTCAAGGTGGATGCACAAATCAGTCCCGTCGGCTCAATCTCCGGCTGATGCCATCCACTCGAACACATGGGCGAAAAGTTGCGCCGGCAACTCATGACCTCCGGCATACTGATGCAGCGACACGTCGAATCCTTTTTTCGCCAGGAATGTCTGCGCCTGTACGGCTTGCTGATCATCTACCGCCGTGTCGTATCGTCCATTTGCCACAAGGAAGCGCACGCGACACTTGAACAGCTTTTTTCCCTCGATATAGATTTCTTCACCGCTGTTGTCGTGCAGCCGTTGTGCCGCAGCATAGAGACTGTCAAAATCGGCATAACCGCGCAGCATCACTAAATCGTCGTCCTTCAGCAAGTCCGGCCATTTGTTGAATCCGGCGTTCAACGCCCGGCGCAAATATAATACTGCAAGGGCCGGCTTTTGCAGTCGCGCATAACAACAAGCCAGATTGTAAATAGCCTGACAATCATGATAGTCGAAACTCAGCATATAGAGATAGATACGCGCCGCTTTTTCATACTTTTTCTGCTGATACGCCTGTAAGGCCTGCTCGGCCAGTCCCCGCCAATTCCACTCGATAAAATTGCCGGCGTTCGCATCGTAAACCGGCAAATCCTCGTAGGTATTCCATTTTGCGCCGGAACGCTGTGCAGAGAGTGAACCGGCAGACAGTAAAAGAAAGCAAATCCAGACAAGACTTGTTCGACATCGATCCATGCATCACCTCCCGGCTGATTCATTCACGCGCTTTACTCTTCTGTACGCGCCACCCGATAAAATGTTACAGTCGGTCAAATTAGCATTCGGCATATGATGGTACGACAATTGCTTACTCAGTACCGGAGCATAGCGGTTTCCTATAATTTTCAACAAGTTATCCCGTTTATATCCCGGAAACCGTGGCGGCCAGGTCACAGCCACGGCAGTTTTCGCCCGATCTGCGACGCAATAAACTGCCGAAAATCTTTCATCATTAAAACTTTTGAATCGTGAAAAACGTTTTAGCTAAAATAGTCACAGGGATATGTTTATTAACCGCAGCCGCCGCCCAGGCAGCCTGGCTGGAGAATGTGCCGATCACGCTTCATCAACCGGAC
This sequence comes from Candidatus Zhuqueibacterota bacterium, assembly GCA_016934435.1. Lineage (GTDB taxonomy): Bacteria > Zhuqueibacterota > Zhuqueibacteria > Residuimicrobiales > Residuimicrobiaceae > JAFGSU01. The sequence continues at coordinate 4,159 of JAFGSU010000403.1, forward strand.
GGCAGCGAACTCCGCTGCTTTGCCAGCGGCGACGAATACCATAACTGGCTGCACGATGCCGGCGGATTTACCATTGTAAAAAATCCCGGTACCGGCTTTTACGTCTATGCGATCAAGGTAAAAAACACCTTGCTGCCTTCCGACTATATCGCAGGGCGCAGTAACCCGGTCACAGCCGGATTGACGCCGCGTCAGAACCTTTCGCCCGCGCAGATGATGCAACAGAGATCGACCTCGCTGCTGGCGACCCTGGAAAATCCGGTCGACCGGCGGCCGGCGCCCAACCGCGGCGCGATGGAAAATCTGGTGGTCTTTATCCGCTTCGCCGGCGAAGCCGAATTCAGCGATGCCGTGGCCGACTATGAGCACGCCTTCAACGATGCGGCGGCCGGTGCCCTTTCCCTCTACAACTATATGCTCGAGGTCTCCTATGGTGCACTCAACGTACATGCATCCTTCTATCCCGTTCCGACCGCAGGGACGATTATTTCGTATCAAGACGTACACCCACGCGGTTACTACAAACCCCGGAGCGACGATCCGTTGGGATATGCCACTCCGACCGAACAGGCGCAACGCGAGCAGACGCTGATCAAAAACGCCGTCGAGGCCATACGTTCGCAAGTGCCGGCTGATCTGAATCTGGACGGTGACCTGGACGGCCGCGTCGACAATATGATCTTTATCATCAAAGGTTCGCCGACGGGCTGGAACACGTTGCTGTGGCCGCACGCATGGGCATTGTTCATGTACCAGATCAGCATCAACGGCAAACGAGTCTATGGCTATAATCTGCAGATGCAATCCTTCATGGTTGGCGGACAAATCCATCTGCTCTGTCATGAACTGCTGCACTCGATTGGCTTTCCCGACCTGTACCACTATGATTTCGACGGTTTGCATCCGGTTCTGGGCTGGGATATTATGGCCAGCCCCACATCGCCGCCTCAGCATCCCGGCGCCTATGGCAAATGGAAATATGGCAAATGGATCCCGTTTCTGCCGCTCATCGACCGTAATGGACACTACAAATTAAAGCCATTAAGCCGGGCGGACAGTAACTGCTACAGAATACCCTCCCCCAACGATCCCTCGGGTCGGCAGTATTTCGTAGTCGAATACCGTCGGAAATCGGATAACACATTTGAGAGCGGGCTGGGGAGCGAAGGATTGCTGGTATATCGTATCGACAATCGAGACCCTTATCATCACGGCAATGCGACGTTGCCGGACGAAATCTATATCTACCGGCCCGGCGGCACGCCCACCACCAACGGTATCATCAGCCGGGCGCCGCTGGCGCTGGAGTATGGCCGCATCGCCCTGAATGATACTACTGATCCCGGCAGTTTTCTGGCAGACGGCTCGCCGGGCGGGCTGGACCTGTTTGGCGTATCGGAATTGGGTGAGACCATCAGCTTCCACATCGGTGTGACGGCTCCCGAGCCGCCGGCGCTGCTGTCGCCGGAAAATCATGCAACCGAGGTGAAGCCGGACCCAATCCTCTGCTGGCTGCCTGCAGCGGGGGCTTTTCGATATCAGGTGCAGGTATCTCAGAACCCGGAATTTTCAACGCTACTCTATGATTTTAAAGACATCACCAAGGCGTCGCAAACCCTGTTCGGCCTAAATGAGAACATGTGCTATTATTGGCGGGTACGAGCGTTCAACTTAGAAGGGGTCGGATTGTGGTCCGAAATCCGCCAGTTTACCACCGGAGGCATTCCTCCTGCGCCTCCGGCGAACGTGCGGGTTATAAATTACTCTGGCGAATAACGCTCAAAAGTTGATAAAAAACGATACTCCTGCAACCGCGACTTTAATCGGGGGACGCACCGGCGCCAGCTCGGGCGTTAGAGAGCCACAGGTTATAGTCCTGCAGCGAAATGAGTCCATCGCCGTCCAAATCTCCGACGCGGTAACCGCTCTGCCCCGCTTCATAAGAACCATACCAGATAAAATAATCCCGGGTTGTAACAAATCCATCCCTGTTTAAATCTCCGGCCCGGGCCGCCCAGACGCTACTTTCCACTTCCACGACCGCAGCTTCATATTGTCCGGAATCGGCAGTAAAATCCCAAACACCCGCATTCGTCGGACTGAGGTATTGGGTGGTCGAATTTTTTAACATCAGATGATTACGGTGCCCGACCGCCAGGCTATAATGCCCCGGTTCGAGTTCGACCGAAACGCCCAAGGTGCCGTCGATATCCATGATATGACCGTCCTGTCGCAGCAGCGCCGACTCTACGGCGGCGAGGCGTTGATATCATTGGTCTGAAAAAGGGGGGCGAAATACGCCATGCTGAGGGGGAATTTCGCCTGCGTTTCCAGCAGGTTGTGTTAGACGATTGCGAAATAGTAAGGATACAGAAACTGGCTCAGTTGATGTGCCAACGAGCCCTTAAAGGCATTTCTCTAAGCCTGTCCAAAAAGTAATTTCACCTCTTATTTAGGATGATTCGATACTTTTTGGGCAGCCTCTATGAAGCAATGAGCAGGCTAAAAATTAGCGACGGATGCAGGTGCAAAGGCGGCGCCGGCGAACCAAAGGTCAAAATCTTCATAGTTCACCCGGCCGTCGCCGTTCAAATCCATTTTCACATAACCGGACAGATTTTCGTACGTTGAATTATACCATAGCACATAATCCTCACTGTTGATGATAGCATCTTCGTTCAAATCGCCGCAGCGGCTTGCCCAGAGATCGGGTTGTAATAACACAGCCGCATGGGCCGGCATGGACTGTCCAACGGCAACAGTAAAATCCCACCGCGCCACATCCAGTGAGGTAATAAAAATCGGTTGGCTGCTTTTCACGGTCACATGATTGCGGTGACCGATCCGCAGCGTATAATAGTCCGGTTCGATATCGACAAAAAAACCGACGGAGCCGTCAATGTCGGCGATATATCCGTCCTGGCGCAAAAAGGCCGATGTTTTCAGCGCACAGGCGCCGTCCTGGTGCAAAAATTCCATTGAAATCCAATCCACCACGCTCTGCGGAATAGTCGTGACGCTACATGCGATCCCGTCATACGGCGTCTCATGGGGGATCAGGTTTTTTTGCAGCAGGCTGTCATGCATGGCGCCGTTACCGGTGTAAAATCCCTGCAAAAAAACTCGCGCCACCACTTTTGAGCGGTAGAGTTCCTGTCCCCATAACAGCAGCGGATATTTGATCCAGCGGCTGCAATAGGTGCATTTGTCCTGGCGCCGGTAATTTCGGCACAACCGGCCGCTATCGACGTTGAAATCGGGATCGGACAGTACCGCGTTAACGGTGGTATTCTGGGGTAGATACTTGTGTGCAATCTCGTAGATGCCGGAAAAATAGAGATGATCCGGCTGGGTCGAGTCGGCCATGACATACCCGGGCCCGAGGTCGTTTATGTCGTTGCTCTGAAACACGGGCGCATAGTATTCCAGAGATTTTGTCAGGGCGGGCTCGGTGATCCATAGATTCTCCAGGTTATTTTCCGTCGCTGCCGAAGCGATTAATGCAAAGGCATTCAGCGCCAGCAGACTATGCCATAAATCGTAGCAATCCAGCCAGCGATCGCAAATCTGGCCGTTCTCCATGATCATTTTTTTCATCAGGTACTTGGTATTCAGGACGTGGCTGGTATCGTCGAGCACATAGGATATGAGGACGGAATCCTTTAAAACCAGTCCGGATAACATTAACGCGGCGTTCTCCCACACTTTTTGATTGCTCCAGTAATCGTTGCGTTCATGCCGCTCTTTGATCACGGGTACGGCGGCCGACAGCCAATCGGTTACCTGCGCTTTTTCTTCTGATGAAAACAGCGCCTTATTATAGGTGAGGTCATAAGCAATGGCGATGATGATGACCAGGCTGGCGAGCGGGTGGGCGTGACTCCAGTAGAGGTAATGATTATCCACCAGCATCAGCTTATAGAGGTCGCACCAGCCCAACATGTGATTTTTTAATTTGTCACCATAGGCTGCATCCCGGGAGTACAAACAGGCCAGCATCAGAGAGGCGATGCGGCGCTGTCCGGAATCCGCCTTGGATTTATACTCGGTCCAATCGCCCAGGATCAACAGATTATCGTCCCACAGATCGGGCTGATCGGGTATGGTATCGGCCTCGGCCAGTAACCACTGATATTGCGAGAACCACGGCTCCACTCCGTTGCGTATCCGGTTGGCGATGCCATCGATATCAGGCCCTTTTACGATCAGGTGCGGATGTTCCTCCATAGACAGCTCGCCGAAAGGTGCAGCTGCCGTACGGTTTGCGTCTGCGGGAAAGGCATCCACAAACATACAGGGGATCAGAAAGATCAGAGGCAGATATATATATAGAGCAAGCGTTTTCACTTTCGATTCACATATTTGTTATGAAACGCGATCCACTGCGGCAGCACCTCTTTCAGCATCTCTTTCGGTGGCAGGAAAGCGATGCGCAGGTGGTTTGTGCCTTTTTTTTGTCCAAAACCGGATCCGTTCACAGTGCACAGGCCGGTTTCTTCTAACAAGGCCATGCAATAATCAAAGTCGTCTGTCCCGGCGGGCAGTTTTTCCAGGCGCGGGAATAGATACAGGGCGCCGATGCGGCCGAAGCATTTCATGCCGTCCATCTGCTTGAACGCTGCCCTGATGATCTCGGCTTTTTCGTAGAGATCGTCTAAAATCTGCGTTTTTTCCTTAAAAAATAACGGATAGGATTCACTGCCGGGCAGAGGCGGCGTAACCATGAGATAGGTGAGCAGCTGACCGGCGGTGTTGGAGCAGAGACTCACCGAGGCCTGTTTGACCAGCACATCAAGAAATTTGCAGGCATGATCCTTGATTCCCGGCGGATTGCGCAACTCGAGATAACCACCGCGTTGACCGCACTCGCCGTAAAAACCCTTGGAAATGCTGTGCAGGCTAAAAAGCGGTACAGCCTCCTTGCCGATTATTTTAGCGAACGAAATAAATTTGCCGTCGTAAACATTTTCCTGATAGACCTCGTCCGCTATGATGGCCATTTCATGCTCTTTGGCAAACTCGATAATCTCGCGCATGCTCTTTTCACTCAGGATGGCGCCGGTGGGATTGGCCGGATTGATGACCACGATGGCCTTGACGGTAATGCCCTGTTTTTTAGCATCCTTGATGGATTCTTCCAGCATGGATTTTTTCAGGTTCCAGTCGCTATCTTCATCCGGGTAGTAATTCACCTGGGCGCCGCCGTTTTTCTTGATAGTGGCGGAATAGAGCGGATATTGCGGCGTCGGGATCATGATGCCGTCTTTGGGTGAGGCGATCATCATCTCGAGAATGAATTTCACCGCTTCGCTGGCGCCGTTGGTGAGGAATATTTTGTCGGGATCGGAGGGGATGCCCTCCTCGTCGATGTTATCGCGCCGGTCGATGAATCGGGCGATGGCCTGACGAATAAAAGCAGGACCGCGGCTTTCGGTGTAGGCGCCCATGCCGGTTTCCATTTTTTTCAGGATGTCCTCAGCAGTATTCAGCAACTCATCGGAAAGTAAGGCTTTGCTGGCAAGACCGGCTTTATTTAGCAGGCTCCTCAAATTACGTTCGCGCCCGATGCTGTCAGGATCCTCCAGCAGGCTGAGCACCTGACGATAATAAGTGATGGGGCGCTGCCCCAATGCCTGGGGATTGCCGATATTACAAAAAATGATGTTACGGCCATGCTTTTTGAGTTCAGCCGCGCGCTGTGGAATCGGTCCGCGAACGGCGTATTCCATCTCGATGATGTTGGGATTGATGATCATGTTGAAAAGTGCGACATCCGACATCATTGCTCTCCTCTTAATAGATTGAGTTAATCAAAAATAGTTATCTGTAAAATGTACAATAAACGGATCATTTAATCAATAAAAACCGTCACAAAATAGTAATAAATGTCGAGTTGAATAAAGCATAGAACGAAAAACACCGATTCGATCTCTACGAGCTTTTCTGGCTCCCCCCGGGTGGCTTCTTTTCACTTTTATCTGCCAGTTAACAGCGAATCCGTTAAAATCATTCTTGCTTAAATGATATATTTTTGCGAAATTCTTGCAGATTGCATTTTTCACGAAATGATCTCTTATATAGTATAGCGAACCGAACGGACAATGCACCATCCACAGGATTAACGTCTTAACCTGTGTACAACCAATCGGTGTTATTCTCACAAACAACATGGATATTTCTTCAATTCTGCATAACGATCTCGCCCTGCTGTTTCTCATCCTGACGCTGGGCTGCCTCTTCGGCAAACTTAAACTTGCCGGGGTGGAATTGAGCGCCTCCGGCGGCGTGCTTTTCGTCGCCCTGTTCCTCGGTCATCACGGCTTCATGCTCGCCGACAACATCGGCACTTTTGGATTCGCCATGTTCATCTATGCCATCGGATTCGGCGCCGGACCGCGATTTTTTCAGACCTTTCGCCGCAACGGCATCAAATTCGGCGCCGTAGCGCTCTTTGTCGCCCTGATTGCCAGCGCCGTAGCCTTCGGCTGCGCCACATATTTTGAACTCAACTATCTACTTTTGCCCGGCATCCTGGCCGGATCACTCACCTCGACCTCCACCCTGGCGGCGGCCTATGAAATCGTCCGCGATCCCATTATGTCGGTGGGCTATGGCATCACTTATCCGTTCGGACTCGTCGGGCTGCTGTTGATGATCCAGTTCCTGCCACGCCTCTTTAACATTAACCTGCGCAAAGAAGCGGAGCAGGTTAGGGTGGACGAAAGCGAGGATGAGGACGCCAACGCCTTTCAAAGCCGCGTGTTTCACGTCCTCAACGTCGGCGCCGTGGCGATTCCGTTGAAAGACCTGCAGATTCGCCAGCTGGCGGGATTGGGATTCATATCGATCAAACGCGGCGACACGATGCAGCTGGCCACCGCCGATTCGGTGCTGCAGCTGCACGACCACGTGTTAGCGCAGGGCTCGCTGCCGCAATTGCTCGAGCTGGAGGAACTCATCGGCCCGGAAGTAGTCGATAACCATCACGCCGACAGCATTAGAACCGCAGCACGGGTAGTCATCAATCGCCGCCAGGTGGTGAACAAGACCCTGCGCGAATTGCGATTGCCCCAGGACCTGGGCGTCATCCTCACCCGCATCCAGCGCACCGGTATCGATATACCGATCAATCCCGACTATAAACTCGAACGCGGCGACGTGATTACCATCGTCGGCGGCGAGGAGAATATAAAGTATGCCATCTCCCTGCTCGGTCGCGAGGAACACAAAATCTACGAGACCGACATCCTCACCTTCAGTGCGGGTCTGCTGTCCGGCATTCTCCTCGGCATGATCAAATGGCCGCTGATCAACACCAATATGGGCAGCGCCGGCGGATTGCTGTTCATGGGGATTCTCCTGGGCTATCTGCGCAATTTCGGGCCGTTTTCCGGACGCGTGCCCATCGCCGCGCGCTTTATCCTGCAGGAGATGGGATTGCTGCTGTTCCTGGCCAGCATCGGCACCCACGCCGGCCGGGGATTAATCGAGCATCTGCTCGAATCCGGATCAGCCATTTTCATCACCGGCATATTGGTTACCACCGTCACCCTGATGGCGACACTGTTTTTGTGCCGATATCTGTTGCGCTTCGACTGGAACACCTCATTAGGCGCCACCACCGGCGGCGTCACCTCCACTGTGGCATTAAAAATCATCACCCGGCAGGCCAATTCGCAGTACGCGGTGCTAGGCTATGCCGGCGTCTATGCCTTTGCCAATATTTTACTCACGGTGCTGGGGCAGGTCATTGTCCGCTTGGTGTGAGGAAGGGATTTAGGACGACGATGGATTCGATTATTTGCCCGGGATTCAAGTCTTCTGAGTAGATTGTCATGCACTTTGCTTTTTGTGCTGCTGCAAGAATTAGACTGTCCCAATAAGAAATTAGATGACGGTTTGAAAGATCGATCGCCTGTAATACAAGATGAAAATCAATTTCCACGATCTCGATAGATCTCAGTAATTGGATTTGTTTTTGGGCGATGTCAGTCGAAAGTGGAACTTTAATCTTTCTCGTAACCGTAACATAAAATTCACCCAGAACCTGCGTCGATACGACGAGGTTGCCGTTGACCAGACCTTCGTAAAGCGCCTGTTTTGACTTTTCTCGTCTGAACGCGTCGGATCGATCATTTGCATAGACCAGGATATTGGTATCGATAAAAATCTTATCTTTCATGGAGGTCATCCCTGGTCCACGTTTTTTCTCCGACGACCGCTTCCGAACGCTCAAACAGATCAAATAACTCTTGAATCCCTGCAGCTTTGCTTTTTTCTTCTTGCTCCACAAGATTTTGTAGATACTTTCTAATCAGACCGGTTAAAGTGGTATCCCTGTCAATGGCAATTTTTCTGGCTTTCTTAAGCAAGGCTTCATCAATGGCCATGGTTAAATTTTTGGTCATACAAACCTCCAAGCATTCCACATAATAAGTATAATAAATATTATGTGAAAATACAAGTATTTTTTACATAACTGAATTTGTTAATATTTTTACAGATATACTAACCGAGCTTCCCGCAACTACTGTGGGCTTTGCCTTTTTCCTCCTGATCATCCGGATTTTATGGATCAATCCGACAACCGGGAATGCTTTTTCCCCCATCTCCATTCATCGCTCGCAGTATTGGCATTTTTGTGTAATGATAGAAACCTCAATCTACCCGATACCCGATCTTGCGCAGAAACGCCCGCCGCTCCTCGATATCTTTCTCGTCTTCCACTCCCTGCGTCGACTCACCGTCGATGACGCCGAGAATGCCCCGGCCCTGCTCGCTCTCGGCGATGATCACCTGCAGCGGATTGGCGGTGGCGCAGAAAAAGCGCACGATCTCCGGCACCTGGCGCAGCGCCCGCAGCACATTGATGGGATAGGCATTGCCGAGAAAAAGGATAAAACTGTGCCCGGCGGCAATAGTAAGCGCATTCTTTTTCGCTAACTCGATCAAGGCCGGATCGGTGCCGCTCCAGCGCACCAGTCGCGGACCCGAGGATTCGCAAAAAGCCAGTCCGAATTTAATCCCCGGCACTGCGCTCACCAGCGCCTCGTGCACATCGTCCACGGTCTTGATGAAATGGGAATGGCCGAGGATGAAATTTAAATTTTCGGGATTTTCGATGGCTACGGTTTTCAAGTCCATGAGTTCCTCCTGTTGTCGTAAAACAGATCATCATTGCTGCGAAATCCGGCAAATCGCGCCGGGGATGCGATCATTTTATTCCGCACAAAACAACTCGGTTTTTTTACATATCACCTCAGCGGTCTCTACGATCTCCGAAGCCTGCGGCCTCTGCGTTGAAATAATATCTTTTGTTCATGCATCATATTATTATTTCCCTATCAAGGGCGCGACAAAATAAACGCCGAGGTGCAGAGAACGCAGAGCTGCGCAGAGTGTTTATAAGATTCTCTCAGGCAATTCATTAACAACGCCTATAATTTTATCTCGTAATTATTCTAAATCAGCCCTGCTTTTCGCGCTCTGCGATCTGCACGGCCTCTGCGGTTCGATATTGTCTCGGAACCTTAAAAAATATAAAAGACTCGGTGATGTCTTAGGCTAAAATCCGCAACATCGCCTCGGTATCGCTCAAATCCGGCAGCAGGTAATCGGGATCGTAGGCGCGTAAATCCTCAATCGAGTATCCTGCCGCGGCTACGGCGATCGCCTTGGCGCCGTGCGGATGGGCGCAGAGGATGTCGCTGGGCGTGTCGCCGATGACAAATATATCTGATCCGTTAGCCTCCCATTGGTACATATCTTTGCAGCGCTCGACGGCAAACGGCAGCAGCTGATCGCGCTGCGGCGAATCGTCCGAAAAGGCGCCGAATGGAAAATAGTCATTGATCCCGAAATAGACCAGTTTGATGCGACCGCTGACCTCCCAGTTGCCGGTAAGGAGCCCCAGGCGCAGGTCGTCGCGATCCTGCAAGACAGGCAGCAGCGTTTCGACGCCGGGCATAATGCGTCGCAAATGTGAAGGCTGTTCCAATTCCGCCGGCAAAAGTTCGGCATAGCGTTTTTTAAAAAGTGTTTCATGTTCCGGACTCATGGGCAGTCCACTCTTTTCATAGGCATCTGCCAAAATGGTGGTATCGGTGCGCCCCGCCAGGCTGATGCCCTGAAAGGCATCCGCAACGCCATGCAGCTGCTCAAAGGCGTCGGTCATGGCGCGGACGCCCGCTCCCCCGGAGTGTATCAAAGTTCCATCGATATCAAAGAGAATTAATTTCACGGGTCTGTTCCTTTGTCTTTTCATTCATCTTTATACATCCTGTCTGACACCCATTAAAAAACGAGGGCCGACAAAAAGCACAAGAGTCCGCTCAACACCGGTGTAACGATCCACCCGAGCAGGATGTTGCGGATGGTTTTCAGGCTCAGGCCTCTCATATCTTTTTGCAGGCCGATGCCGATGACGGCGCCGAC